>JBLHOX010000055.1:0-11364 GCA_047623725.1 Dokdonia sp.
TATATGTCAGATCCAGTATTACATCTTAGCAACGCAGCCATCTATCAACGAGAAAACATGATTCTTTCTGATGTACAAATCACTATTAACAAAGGTGATTTTGTGTACCTTATTGGGAAAACGGGATCTGGGAAGAGTAGTTTTATGAAAACACTCTATGGAGATTTACCACTTACCGAAGGTGAAGGAGAAATTGTCGGATTTACATTAAACGGTCTAAAAGAAAAACAAATTCCTTTTTTACGTAGAAAACTTGGCGTTGTTTTTCAAGATTTCATACTACTCAATGATCGCACCGTAAAAGACAATTTACTCTTTGTTCTTAAAGCTACTGGTTGGAAAGACAAAACAGCCATCAATGCCAAAATAGATGATGTGCTGGATAAAGTAGGAATGAAAAGTAAAGATTTCAAATATCCATATCAACTTTCTGGAGGAGAACAACAACGTGTGGCGATTGCAAGAGCGTTACTTAATGATCCAGAACTTATTCTTGCCGATGAACCTACAGGAAATCTAGATCCGCAAACCAGCGTTGAAGTAATGGAAGTACTTCAAGAAATTAATAAAAATGGAAATACCATCCTGATGGCAACACACGATTATGCGTTGTTACTTAAATACCCTTCAAAAACACTCAAATGTGACAACAATAAGATTTTTGAAGTAGTACAGAGAACAGTTTAATGCTATATGCAGACCATCCTATTTTGTAGTATACTACGATGAACAATAAGCAATTTACTTTTAAAACTTCTATTCCTGAGAGTAACGATGGGTGTTCTATTGTAAAAATTAAAGAGTATTACTTACAACACCATCAAAACTTAAATTACACCTATTCTAATCATAAGAATACCACTCTTCATTTATTAGGGAACGTATTTGACTATATAGATACCAAAGCGTCTAATCAAGAACTAGTAGACACACTGATCAAACAACAAACAAAAGAAGATGTATTCAAAATTCTAGATACCTATTATGGAGAATATGTCCTGATCTATGCTACAGAAAAAGAGCTTATCATACTCAATGATTGTTGTGCACAACATGAAGTTTACTACACAGATGATTATACGGAAGTAGGATCTCAATTACATTTGCTTTCTAATCAGAATAGTGTCAAAAAAGATCATATCTATTACGATTCTGCGCTTTTTAATAAGAAAAAACTATGCATTGGAACAACGACTCCAAGTCCTCAGGTAAAGCACCTTGCTCCTAACCATTATATTGATGTACTCCATAAAAAAACGATACGCTTTTTTCCAAATGAAAAAATCACTCCACAACCTATAGAAGCTGTTGCAAAAAAAGTAGCACTCATGCTTAAAGGATATATTACTGCTATTGCAAATAGACATAAAATTGTGCTACCTGTAACAGGCGGATTTGATAGTCGTCTTCTCTTTCTTGCTAGTTTAGATACAGAATGCGATTATTTTGTATCACAACATCCAAATATGAGTGATGATCATTATGATATTACAATAGCTCAAAAAATAACTGATATTTTTGACAAAAAATTACACGTTATAAAAGATGCTGATGAGACAAATCACACGCTAGAAACGACTCAGAATATTGACAATCCAAGAACAGCTTCTTTCCCAAAATTAGTCGCAAATAAAGTACTCATTAATGGTAACATCAGTGAAATCGCTAGAAATTATTATAACTATATTCAACCTGTTACGGCAAAAAAATTAACCCTTCTTAATGGGTATTCTGACAATGCTTTTGTGATTGACACCTACCAGAACTGGCTATCACAAAACAAGGGACTTTTCAAAAAACAGGGTTATCATATATTAGATCTATTTTATTGGGAAGAAAAAATGGGGAATTGGACTGCCAAGGCAAAAACAGAAGCGCATGCCATGAATTTAGAATTAATGTCTCCATTTAATTCAAGAGCCTTATTACAGCTTCTTCTTTCTACAAAAAGAAAAGACAGAGATAAATTTACGAGTACACTTTACCAAAAAATTATTGAACATCTCGTTGATAATCACAAAGAAATCAATGCCATCCCCACAAATCCTGACTTTGAGAGAAGCAGAGCATTATTCCTTAAGAAAATAAAACTTTTTAAAGCGTTTGACGCTTTTAGATTATACGTGCGGATTTTAAAGAGAAAATTCTAATTCTCAAAGTACAGGTATGGTTAAATAAATAAGATTGCCTTTATCCCTATCAACATGTAACCTTTATATTTACACGTATAAAACACCATCTTGAGAAAAAAACAATATTTCATCACAAATGATTCTACGATAGATTTCACTTCTGAAGAGGAATTTTCGAACTATGCTATTGATGAGTACACCGTTTTTTATCATAAAGATGTAGAAAGTACGCTTTCGCGAAATGAAAACTGCACTGTTGCTATTTTAGGATTTATCATAGATCCTTACCAACCAAAAGCATCTAATCAAGAAATTGCAAATACGCTTACGAGCTGTACATCAAAAACAGATTTTTTTAAATCGCTTGAAAAATTATCAGGCAAATACGTCGTTTTATACCATACTAAAGAAGAAACTATTTTAGTCACAGACTGTTTCGCCGAAAGGCAACTATACTATTGGAAAAATAACGATTGCTATTACATCTCTTCTTCCGACAAGCTTATTTTAGATTCCTTAAGCTTACAGCCACAAATCGCTCCCGAAAAACAAGCACTACTTCAAGACTCTTTGTTTTTACACATTAATGAACATTGGTTACTCTCTGAAGAAGATTGGGACGATCGCTTTAAAAAACTACTGCCAAATCATTATCTAGATATACTACACCACACGGTAGATAGATTACCCATTTTTGCACCTCATCAATTAGATAAAAAGACTGTTGCGCTAGAAGTACAAATGCTGCTTAAAAACACCATAGAAGCGCTTACATTACGATACGATAATATACTGCTTCCCATCACCGCTGGTTATGACTCCCGCTTGTTACTCGCCGCTAGTATTGACTGGAAAGATCACATAGCATATTATATTTTTAATACTGGAAGAACCTATGTGCGAAGAGATGTAAAAATAGCAAAACGCCTTGCTCAGATCTTTACACTTAACTTTAAAGAGATCAAAGTTCAAGAACTTAGTGATGCTTTTAAAAAGAAATATGCCGATCATTTTATAGCGGCTCGGTTTTTATCAAAAACAAGAAATATCGCTTGGTTTGACACCCACATAAAAAAACCAACCATAAATATCTCTGGCGGTGGTGGATACCTACGAGGTGTCTATGACGAAGCATCTTTTACCTCAACACAAGAAATATGCAAAGCCATAGAGTATGATCACCTGCCTATTCATGAAAAAGCAATTCAGGATTGGCTAGTGTCTGTGTCCGCTTACGCGAAAGAATATAACCTTGATATCAGTGACCTTTTCTATCACGAGTTACGTATGGGAAAATGGGCTTCTAAAATGTACCACGAATCCGATATGACCGACGTGGAGTATTTCTCACCACTTAACAACAGGCATCTTATATTTAGTATCCTAAGAAATATTCCTACAGCACAACTTCATAAACCCACGTCTCCTTTTTACAGAACCCTCATCAAAGCAATGTTACCAAAAGCAGCGACCATTCCTTTTAATCCAAAAACGTGGAGAGACCATATTAAAAGTATGATTCCGTATGATCGTATCAAGAAGCAAGTTCGGTTATTGCGATATGGGAAAGGGTGAGCATAAAAAAAAGAGACCACCGCAACGATGATCTCTTTTTGAATATGTATCTAAAAAATATGTTTGCTATTACTCTTTAATAATCTTTTCTGTGATGATTTCTTCATTATCAAAAGCATATCCTTTAACAATATAAATCCCTCGTTTTAATCCTGATAAATCAAAACTCATACTGCCATTATTTCTAAGACTTTCTAAAGTAGCATTGGTATATACAATACGATTGAATAGATCGTAAATCTCTATTCTAGACATATCACCAGTAACCTCTCCAATTTTCTCTACTGTTATGGAAGAGTTTACTTTGGTAGGATAGATTTTATATAATACGAGTTCTTCCTGTCTCGTTTCATTCCCTTCAGAAGAATCAGCAAATCCAGGGTCGTCAGGAGGATCACAAATGACATCAAGAGCAAGGCTTGGATCTATTTCAAGTAATGCATTTCCATCAGCATTAGGTTCTATTAATGATCCTTCTTCTATTAGAATTCTATTCTTTGCCAGTACGTTTAATGTTGCACCTTCAATAAACTCCTGATTACGAATTTCTATTTTCTCAGACACTCCTTTAAATTCAAAATCCCACCGTATAAACTTTTGATTTTCTAAATATGCTGTCTTAGTAGGATTTATAAGAGCATCTACTAACTTAACCGCATTTCCAGCATGCAATGATCCTGCTCCATATAACCCTTCAAATTCTAAGTTAGCTTGTATATAATCTATATTAATTGATGAAATTTTTAATATCGACTCTACTTGTTCAAAACTTAAACACTGATTAACATCTAGCATCAAGCCTATTGTCCCTGAGACATGAGGTGTTGATGCAGAAGTAGCCTGTCCAGTGCGATTTGTATATCTGATATCTCCATTTATTACTGAGGATGCGTAAGTAAACACATTATTACCAGGCGCTACAATGTCTACCCAGTCACCTAATACAGATGTTGACCCATCTGCTATATTTGCAGCAGACATCAATGTTTCTTCTGTTGGATATTGAGAATAAATAACACTAGCCCCTAAAAAGTATTTAGGTCCATTTATATAAATAGTTCCGCTGTCGGTAACCTCTACATTATCTAAAATCAGATCATTTTTATGATTAATACCTCCAACAGCAATTACATTATCATAAGCAGCTGGATATATGATTTCATCTTGATCATAATCAGATTGATTATGTGATGCAGCTACTATAATAGTGCCATTTGCCACAACCTCATCGATACACTCTTGTTGTATAGGACTATCATCAGGTCCTCCCCAACTACAATTAATGACTCTAGCTCCTTCATAGGAAAGCGCTAATAATGTATCATAATTATTATATGTAGTAGCGTATATAGGACAGTCATAGCAAATACCTGTAGATCCTGTTCCATTTGTTCCATTATTCCCTTGCCCTGCCATTCTCATTCCAACAGAGAATCCATGACCTTCCCCATGATATAAAGTTCCAGGAAAATTATAAAAAGTTGTTGTTTTATTTATAAAATCAGGATCGTCATCAGTGAGTCCTTGATAATTAATTAATATTTGTGCATCAGAAAGTCCTAAAATAATATCAGAACTTCCAGTTGTGTATTCCCAAGCTTCTGGTACACCTATAAAATCAAAATTATCCAACTCTGCGGCAAGACCAAGATTGGGTACAGGAGATGTCGTCCCGTAATCATTTGGAAAAAACAACACAGAATTAATCGGATTATATGTTTTAGTATAATTAGTAGATAAAATTGAAAAATCTTCTTTTTCAATTAATAATTCTTCTTTTGATCTTTGAGAATATTCTCCTGCTAATTGTGCGCTCTGAGTACCTAAATATTCACCATAATCAAAAATATGTGATGCAAATTGCAAAAACTGATTTACTATATCCGGAGAGTCTCCTTCTATATACCAAGTCCGCTGTAGATTTGATCTTCTAGAATGCGTGAATGCCTTTTCAAAAACATAAATAGTATTCTCGTTAAATACTTTTTTAAGACCCGTATCTGTTCCATTATAACTTAACTCACCTTTACTGAGTGTTAAGCTTGGATTAAAATTCTGACTTGTTGCTCTTATATAAAACTTATGATTTTGCGCTTCTGAGAGGAAGCTGCAAAATATAAAACTGATTAAGAACAATACAATTTTGTATGTTCTCATCATTAGTTAAGTTTACGTTCTAATAGTTTTACTCTTTCAATCAGTTCTTCTAGCGTTAGTGCTAGAACTCCTTTTTCTTCTTTGATCTTTTCTATTTCTTCATCTTTCTCAATAAGATATAATGTCAACTCCTCTACCTTCTCCATCAAAATCTTATCCATTGCTCCCAAATCTAATCCTTCAGTAACAATCTCTTCCGCACTAGGAACATTTTCTAAATGTCCATTTTGTTGTATAAATTGAGCTACTTCTTGTAATGATGGTAAGGTATATTCTGGAAGAAACACATAATCAGGCCAATCATCCAAATCTACTTTTACAGATCGTGCATGTATTCGTCCATTAACCTCCAATTTATCAGTAGGATCACTTTTACCTATACCAATATTACCATCTACTGTAATCACCATACGCTCTGTCTCATTCCCGAAGCCTCCAGTAGCAAAAACCGTACTATTATAGCCTGAATTAGTAATTAACAATCGGCTTAAACCTGGTGCTGCTCTAAATACAACATCGTTTGCTAATGCTAATGCTGAAAAATTACCATTATTCCTAGCCATCGCAATATCAAACCAATTAGGGCTATTATTATCATTAATACTAACTTTTAAACCGCTATACGAACTATTTGAGTTTAAATGTAAGGTATTATCAGGATTAGTAGTACCAATTCCAATATTCCCCAAAGCTGGCCAAGGAGACGTATTCTGTCCATAAGATAGTCCTGCACTAATCAAGATTAGTGCAATTGAAGTAATAAAATAATGTTTTTTCATAATATTTTTTTAAATATTTTTCATGAATTTACAATTTTAAAAAAAAAACATATCATGTTAAATTACAATTAATTACAGCTAATCGTAATTAATTTTTATAGATATAGTTTATTGCAAACACTCATCTTTGAATAGTATTATTTATAGTATTAAGTCAACCACATTGTAAACGATCTATTTAAAAGAAATTACACGAAACTGGTTTAGAAATTTCACTCCTAATTTCAAAAAGAATACATTAGAAGCATATAGGATTTAAAAGCTATTTTTAAATCGTACGTCCTGCAAACACAAAATAGTTTCAATATATTTGAAGTAATACCACAACATGTATAACTTCCTAAAAAAAATAGCAACATCCGTTATTCCAAAATCATTTTTATTTAAAAATGAAGTACTATTCCGTAAACTATTTTCTTTTAGATATCGGGGTACTACATATACATGTAATGTGTGTAAAACTGGACTTAAAAAATTCATCCCTATAGGTAAAAGAGATCTTCTGTGCCCTATCTGTGGAAGCAGAAGCAGATCACGAAGACTACATCATATTCTAGAAAGCAACCATCTTCTTTCTGGAACTATTTTACATTTTTCACCTCCTAGAGCATTATATCGTCTCCTTAAAAAAAATCCAACCATAACATATATCGCAACTGATTTTGAAAATGAATTTATCGCAGATCATTCGTATGATATTACGAATATAGATCTCCCAGACAACTCAATAGATGTTATTATTTGCTACCACGTACTAGAACATATCACGGAAGACGCAAAGGCCATGACCGAGTTATATCGCATACTAAAGCCTAAAGGCACATGCCTTATTCAAACACCTTTTAAAGAAGGTGCTATTTATGAGGATTATAGTATCACTACAGAAGAAGGAAGATTAAAAGCATTTGGTCAAAAAGACCACGTACGGATCTATTCTGTAGAAGGACTTACGAATAGATTAAAAGTTGCAAAATTTAATACGGAAGTAATTGCATTTGAGTCTGTAGAAAAACATAACCACGGCTGGTTATCTGAACAGGTAATTAAAGCAACTAAAAAAAACTAATTAAGCATCACTTCTTATACACATGAGGGTTCTCTCGAATCCCTTTTTTAAAAACTTTCCGTAATCCCATTCTAATTTTTGAATCTACTTGTAAGATTTTATCTATAACGTATTGCCCAGGTCTTCCTCTAAAAGAAGTCACATGAAAGTGATCTGAATCTCTTAACGCGGTTTCAGAAAAATAATAATTAGAAATACAGCAGCGAGTACCGTCATAGCTAACAGGGCTTACACTATGCCAAGACGTATTATGAGTTGCCATAATAGCAAGCCTATTAAACTTACTATGTATGGTGATTTGATCTTTTTCTAATCCGTTAGGCCAGATTTCTAAATTCCCCCCATAGCTTTCTTCCCAATCTGGCGTTACATAATACAATAGATTCAATACTCTCCACTGATTACGATCTTTATCATGTGAATTATCTAAATGTGGATTTAAATAATTACCCTTTGACATCATAGAAATCCCTCCTGCATATAAATTGTCGTCAGGTAATGGGTTTGTAATGTTTGCAATTTCTCCTATAATACGAACAATACGTTGATCTTGAAAAGCAAAAATAATTTCTTCTAGAACAGGATTATACTTATCCATTTGAGCCGCAACATGCTTAAACTGTCGAATGCTTTTTTTCAAAACAGTTTCTTCTGTCGATGGAAAAGAGGTGTAAATGGTCGTTGCTATATCTTCAGGAAGGACATTGTCTAGATAAAAATAACCGATCCCTGAATCACTAGATCTATATTGCGCAGTAAGAGTATCTTTTTGAGATAAAATTCGATCATAAATCAAATCTGAAAGATGTGTTCTTGTAAAAACTGACATTTCAATCGTATTTAGGAGTAATAAACTATATTAGTAACTTCTTGTAAAGATAAATTATTACAACTAGTTTTAGACTATAAAAACAATGCTTTCAATTCTAATTCCGACATTTAACACCTCTATATTTGAATTAGTGCAGGGAGTACATGATCAAGCTGATCAATGTGCTATCCCATTTGAAATCATTGTATGTGATGATGCTTCTACAAAAGAACAGCCTCAAAATAAGGATATTACACGTCTTACAAATTGTACATACATCACAAACAAATCTAATAAAGGAAGGACGGCTACTAGAAATAATCTCGCTCAAAAAGCAACCTATGATTGGGTATTATTTTTGGATGCAGATGTATTCCCTGCCTCAAAAGAATTTATAAAAAACTATGTATCCTTACTTCAAAATAAAGATACTATTGAATGTGTTTTTGGAGGAATTGCATACAAAGAAGAAGAACCTATCCCGCAAGAAATCTTAAGATGGACCTATGGGAAATGTAAAGAATCTAAACCAGCTTCTGAGAGAGTTAAAAACCCGCATTTTATCATCTCTCAAAACCTACTCATAAAAAAAGAGTTATTTCTAGAAATAAACACCTTTACTGAAAACCAATACGGATTGGATAATGTTTTCTCGTACGAATTAAAAAGAAGACATATACACGTAGTACATATAGATAATGAAGTACATCATTTAGGGTTAGAATCCAATGAGATTTTCTTACAAAAATCGATAGACTCCTTAAAAACAACCATCACATATGAAGAATCAGGGATCATTCCTAATGACTTACGACCTGTGCAACGTATCTATAATAAACTAAGTACCTTTTTAAATAGTCATAGGTTCATAGGATATGTGATCGGCTTATTTGAAAAACAAATCAAGGTAAACCTAACAAGTAAAAAACCATCGATGTTTCTTTTTGATATGTATCGATTGTACCATTATATACAATTAAAATCGAATGCCTAGATTCTCTGTTGTTATATCGGTATACAATAAAGGCGACTTTATTAAAAAGACACTTCAAAGTGTTCTTGCACAATCCGTACAAGATTATGAAATCATCATTGTAAATGATGCGGCTACAGATCATAGTGAGACAGAAATACTAGCAATACCTCAAGACAAGATTACCTATCACGCTTTTCAAGAGAATAAAGGAGCTGCAGCGACACGTAATAAAGGTCTTGAACTGGCTTCTGGAGACTATATTGCGTTATTGGATGGAGATGATCTATGGGATACAAACTATCTCGAAGAAATAGATACACTCATCAAAAACTTCCCAGATCATCACGTATTTGCAACCGCCATCACTATCGAAGAACATGATGGGGAACGCCCATCTCAATACTCCTTTTCAAATCCAGAAAACAAAGAACAGCTTTCTCTTAACTACTTTGAAGCCAGTTATAAAAACACCCTATTGACCAGTAGTTCTACGGTGATTGAAAAAACAGTTTTTGAAACCGTGGGCAATTATGATGAATCCATTAAAAGTGGTCAAGACACCGACTTATGGATTCGTATAGGCATGCACTACCCTATTGCTTTTAGCACCAAATCCTATGCATTTTACACCTATGCACCCGTAAGTTTATATAAAAGTATTGGCTCTGTAAAACACAGACCTAATTTTGTGGCTTATGAAGATGCTGAAAAAGATAACAAAGCACTTAAGAAGTTTTTAGATTTGAATAGATTCTCATTAGCGATCCGCGCAAAACTATGGAACGAATCTAAAGAAGCGCAGTTTTTTATAGATCGTATAGATCTTACAAGTTTATCTAGTAAACAGGTGAAATTACTTAACGCACCAGCGATAGCTATAAAACTACTTTTTGGTATCAAAAGAATATTAGAAAAACTAGGAATTCGGCTAGGCGTTTACTGAAGCTATAAAAGCATCATAATCTCGTATGTAATCTGCTTCTTCATACTCATGAGAGGCGAGAACCAAACAAACAGCACCCGACGAAAAATTTTCCAATTCGCGCCACATCCCCGTAGGGATAAGCAATCCTTTATTAGGCTTATTAAGCGTCACTCTTTTTTTATCTTTTCCGTCGTCAAGAACTACGTCAAAACTCCCACTCAATGCCACCAGAAACTCCACACACTCTTTATGCGAATGTCCACCTCGATACGCATCACTAGGCACATCGTATAGATAATACACACGTTTTACTTCATAAGGAAGCGTTTCTTTTTCTATAACAGCAAGATTTCCGCGAGGGTCTGTTATTCTGGGTATTTCTAATAATGTGATTTGATCTACCATGTATCTACGTTCTTGACCAGAAGCCACGAGTTATTTATATTTTTTAATTCCTGAAAAAGCTGTTTTTGCTTTCGTACTTCGACTTCGCTCAGCATAAACTTCTGCGTCACGATGTTCCTTGAAAGCGCAGGTAGCTTTACTAATTTGACATCTTATTATCTACGTTCTTCGCCAGAGGCTAAGAGTTGTTTATATTTTTTAATTCCTGAAAAGCCTTTTTTTGCTTTCGCGAAAGCGTACTTAGCCTCAATAATTTTATATCGCACTAAGAAAAACACATACTTAAGCACCCAAAGATAACTCCAAATTCCATAACATTTATACGCCAACCCACCTCTAAGAAACAAAAGCCGATCACTTCCCAAATCCTGACCTGAACTTACTTCTGGATGTGTCAAAATAACCGTAGGCACAAAATACGCAGGGAGTTTTGCTTTCATGACATTTCTCATAAATACATACTCATTTGCCCCACTAAACGTAGCTCCTAATCCAAAATGAAGATTATACAGTACGTCTTTTTCTAACAGCACATCCT
>JBLHOX010000056.1:0-11363 GCA_047623725.1 Dokdonia sp.
TAGTTTCTTGAGGATTGGAAGTAAGAAAGGGTAGTGGCTACATCCTAAAACTAGATAATCAATATTTGCCTCAATCATAGGAGCCAAATAAGTGGTGAGAAGTTTTTTTGTTTCTGAACTATTAATCTTCCCCTGTTCAATTAAAGGAACAAGACCTGTCCCTATGACCTCTATGGTTTCAATTTCTTGTGTGTAGCGTTTTGAGGTGCTAGAAAATAAACGACTATTCAATGTGCCTTTTGTAGCTAAAATACCAATGCTTTTACTTTTAGATTGTAATGCGGCAGGCTTAATGGCAGGTTCTATTCCAATAATTGGGACGTAGTAGTTTTTTCTTAAATATTCAATGGCATTTGTAGTTGCTGTATTACAGGCTATTACAATTATTTTAGCACCTAATTCTAGTAGGGTTTCTATGTTTTTAATGCACAATTGTGTGATCTCATCTTGAGATTTTCCACCATAGGGTGCATATTTGCTATCAGCTAAATAGATAGTAGATTCTAATGGTAGTAATTGAACAATTTCTTTCCATATAGAAATGCCTCCTATTCCACTATCAAATACTCCGATATGTTGATGATTCTGCATAGGTCTAAAATAAAAAACTGCCTTCAGAATGAAGGCAGTTTTTATAAACTTTCGCTTTAAGCGAAATTATAGTAATGTATTAGATGCCTAAATCTGCTTTTACGTCTGGCATAAGATCATAACCATCTGCCATGATGACTCCGGCAGCACCAGGTGTTGCGTCAAGAATATATTGATATCCTTTTGCTCTTCCAACCTTTTGTATGGCCACACGAGCCTTTTCAAGTATAGGCTTTAATAATTCTTGCTCTTGCTCACGCAATTTAGTATACGCATTTTGTTCATACGCGTTAATTTGCTGTAGCGTCTCTTGCACTTCTTTTTGACGAGTAATATTTGTCTCATCAGTTTGAGTATTTACTTCACGCCCGTATCTTTCTGATGTTTTTTGAAGTTCAGTTTTCATTTCTGTTAACTGAGCTTGATATGATTTTTGTGCTTTTTCAAGCTCAGCATTTGCGGCAACATAACTAGGCATTGCTTCTACCAGCGCTTGTGTATTAATGTGAGCAATCTTTGATTCTTGAGCTTGCATTACACTAGTCATTCCTATTACTAGAGCTATGGCTACGAATACTTTTTTCATGTGTTTCATTGTAATCTAATTAAAGTTAAGTGTGTTATAGTTATAAAATATTAGGGGTATTAAGTACCTCCACCTCTATGATCATCTTCTTTTTGGAGGATTTGGTATACTATCTGTTTTTTTCTTACGAGACTCTATAATAGAATCTCTTTTTCTTTGGCGTTCTGATAATACAGCATCTTTTTTCTTTTGACGTTCTGCTAGTATAGAATCTTTTCTTTTTTGACGTGCTTCTATAAGTAGTTGTTGTCTCGCTTTTTTCTCTTCAGCGGTTTGTGCTCCAGAACTTCTACCTGACGCTTCTGCTCTTGCTGCTTTGGCATCATTTATAGAATCTTTTCTTTTTTGACGTTCTTCAAGAATACGTTGTCTTCTTTCTTCAAAAGCTTTATTACGTGCGTCTTTTTCTGTTTGACGTTGTGTTGTCTTTTCTTCAATTAAGGCTTCACGTTCTGCTTTCTTTTTATCTATTGCTTTTTGGCGTTCCTGTGTTGCTTTGTCTTGCTCTACAGTTTTTTCCTCATCTCTATCAAAAGAATCTTCTTCTTTTTTGTTATTTATCTGTTTGCGTTTTGCAGATCTCGTGATACTTCTTAAAACTTGATCACTTATATCTAAACGATCTGCAACATATAATACACCTGCTTCAGATTTTCTTAATACAACGTCAAACTTTTTATTTTTAGAAATCTCTTGCACAGCATTAAAAACTTGATCCTGTACGGGTTCTATTAATTGACGTTTTTGTATGGCTAAATCACCTCCAGGGCCAAAACGTTTTTGTTGATATTCAAAAATCTGTTCTTCTTCATACGAGATTTCTTCTTCACGTTCTTCAATAAGTTCTTTAGTAAGCAATACACGTTCATTTTGTAATTGCTTTTTCATTTCTTCTATCTCGCCTATTTTCTTTTCTACTTCGCTTTTCCATTTTTTAACTTTTGAATCCAGCTGAGAAGATGCCTCTTGATATTCAGGGACATTTTCAAGTATATAGTCCATATTGATATAGCCTACACGTATACCACGCTGTGCTTGTGCAACAAGGCTCACTAAAAAAAGTGATGCAAAAAAGAAAAAAACTTTTGTTTTCATATTGGTTGTAATAGCGTTAGAAATAATCGTGCCAAAAATTAAAACTGCTGTCCAATGATAAAGTGCGTTTCCCACCCATTAGGCTGTATTAGCCCAGGTATAGGGTCGAACCCATATCCAAAATCCAGCCCTAATAATCCAAAGGCAGGCATAAATATACGAATTCCTGCACCAGCAGATCTATTCAATTGAAACGGATTATAATCCCTAAAATTGTCATAAGTAGCTCCTCCTTCTGCAAAAGCTAATGCATAAATGGTTGCAGCTTGACTAAATGTTACAGGATAACGGAGTTCTAAACTAAATTTATTATAAATTGTAGCACCATCATTACTGTTTGCAGTAGTGGCTGCTCCTCGGTCTAGAGGAGTTACAGATTGATTAGGATATCCTCTCAAACGTATGATCTCCCGACCATCTAAAGCAAAACCTCCTAGTCCATCTCCTCCTAAGAAAAAACGTTCAAATGGCGGAATACCTCTATCATTATCGTAAGCACCTAGCCATCCAAATTCAAGATTAGATTGTAATACAAATTTACCGGGAAGGCTCGTGTACCATTTTCCATTAAATTTTACTTTGTAAAATTCTAAGAAGTTAAATCGTTCTTGATCTATCTCCCCAAGAGCATCTGAATCTTGATTTTCAACAGCTATTACTCTTTCATCTGCTAGTGCTTTATAGTCAACACCATTAAATAAGGAGTAGGGAGGAGTTAACTTTGCAGTCACACTCCATTCAGATCCTGATATAGGAAATATAGGGTTATTGGCAGTATTGTTTCTGCTAAGTCCTATAGTATACCCTAAGTTTTTAGAAGAACCGTTTCCAAAGGTAAATAGCCCTGTGTTAAAGTTCTTTAAATTAAAGTTTTGATAACTGATAGCGTGTGATAGTGTGAAATTACGATCGGGCCATGTTAAACGTTTTGCAAGTCCAATAGATCCCCCTGTAATGATATTACGGCTATTTCGATCTACTCGATCACGAGCGCTAGTGGCTTGATTGTTAAATTGGAACTGTATTGTATGTGATAATGATACAGATAGTTGTACCGGTTTTTTGCCTCCAAACCAAGGATCTGTAAGTGATACGCTATAGGTTTGGAAAAACTGACTGGCTTGTGCTCTCAAAGAAAAACGTTGTCCATCACCCATAGGTAAAGGTCTGTATGCTTCTTTTTTGAAGATATTTTGTATGGAAAAATTATTAAAAGACAATCCTAGAGTACCTACAAAACCACCACCACCAAAACCACCTTGTAGTTCTATTTGGCTAGCTCCTTGTTCTACTACATTATATTCTAAATCTACAGTACCTCCTATTTGATCAAAGTTTTTAAATTCAGGAGTAAGCTGTTGTGGGTCAAAAAAACCAAGTTGCCCAAGTTGACGAATAGTAGATACAACAGCTTGTTTGCTGTACTGTTGACCTGGTCTCGTTAGAAGTTCTCTGTAAATTACTTTATCCTTTGTTTTATCATTTCCTTTAACCTCAACTCTATTGAAATAAGCTAATTTTCCTTCAGAGATTCGGATTTCAAAATTGATAGTATCATTTTGGACACTTGTCTCTACCGCGTTAATGTTTGAGAATAAATATCCGCTATTTTGATATAAGTTTGCAAGATCATCAGCATCAGGATCTCCTTCTTTTTGTACACGTTCTTTTAATAGAACTCCATTGTAAATATCTCCCTTTTTTAAAACTAGCTGCCTTAGAAGTTGTGCGTCAGAGTATACGGTATTACCTATGAAATCAATATCACCTATGTAATATTTTCTCCCTTCCTCAATAGCAAGTTTTAAGGTAATACCATCATTATCATTCTTAATAATAGTGTCAGATATAATACGAGCATCTCGATACCCATTTTCTTTGTATTTGTTGATGACCGCTTTTTTGTCATCTTCATAGTCAGATTTTATATATTTTGAACGTTTATAAAAACGAAAAAGATTTTTCTTCTTCGTGTTTTTCATAGCAGCCCTAAGTTTTTTAGGTTTTATTTTATCGCTTCCTTCAAATATGATATCATCTATCTTTACTTTAGATCCCTTATCTATATTGACCAATAGGTCGACCTTATTTTTTGAAATAGAGTCTTCCTTAGGAATAACATTTATAAAGGTTTTAGTATTAAAGTATCCTTTTTTCTTGTAGTTGTTTTCAATATAATTCTTTGTAGTAGTGATAAGGTTTTCAGTAACTTTAGCTCCTTTGTTTAAGCCATTGTCTTTGACGAAAGTAGTACCTTTCTTTTCTTTAATTCCCTTAAATTTTATCTCATTTAGTTCAGGGACTTCCTTGATATCAAGTTGAAGATCAACAATATCGCCTCTTACATCTGTAACATATAAATTAATGTCTGAGAATAATTCTAATTCCCATAATTTTTTTATAACGTTACTTATCTTTTCTCCTGGAAGATATAAACGTTCACCAGAACGTAACCCAGTAAATGTAATTACTGTGTTTTCGTTATATGTAGAGGTGCCAGTTACAGTAATATTACCGACCTCATACTTAACTTCTGGATCTAGAGGTAAATCTCTCTGAGCTTGTGAGACTACAGTTGTAAATAATAGTAGTACAAAAGTAATTTTTTTTAATATCAAGCTTTGATTTATTAAGTTATTGAATTTGTTCACTTGTCTTTCCAAATCTTCGTTCTCTTTTCTGGTAATTGTAAATAGCTTCATGTAAATTCTTTTTCTTAAAATCTGGCCATAATAGATCTGTAAAGTAAAACTCTGCATATGCTATTTGCCATAATAAGAAATTACTAACACGTTGCTCTCCGCTTGTTCTTATAAGTAAATCAACATCTGGCATGTCATGGGTGTAAAGATGCTTATTAATATAAGACTCATCAATTTCATCAGGCGAAATTATGTTATTTTTAACTTTAAGACTTATTTCCTTTACGGTTTTAAGAATTTCTTCACGAGCTCCATAGCTTAGTGCCAATGTAACTCTTAATCTTTTGTTATCTTTAGTTTGCTCTATAACCTCTCTTAATTCTTTCTGAGCTTTTTGAGGTAATGTTTCAATATTACCAATAGTTCTTAATGAAACATCATTTTTTTGAAGTGTATTGATTTCTTTTTTAAGAGAAGATACAAGTAGGTTCATCAGAACATTGATCTCTTTTTTAGGGCGATTCCAATTTTCTGTAGAAAACGCATAAAGAGTTAGGTGCTCAATTCCGATTTCGGCACATCCTTCCACAGTCTCTCTAACCGCTTGAGTGCCTCTTTTATGACCGGCAGCTCGCAGTAATCCTTGTTTTTTTGCCCAACGACCATTACCATCCATAATCACAGCGATGTGGCGGGGTAATTTATCGAGGTTAATTTGATCTAAAACGTCCATCTCATTATTAGAATGCGCAAAAACATGGTTTGCGTCCAAAGGTATAAGTCAAGGTAAATCCTGTAAACATATACCAGTCATCATTATTTATATTTCCAAAACGTAATGTCCCATTAGCATCATCTTCAGGTGCACTACCGTCTAGGTTATCTGTTAACGTATATCTTGCTCCTATTTCAAAGGCAAGTACAAATTTTGCTCCAATAACAGCTTTATATCCTAGAACCATTGGAATTGCAAAATCCCAAGAAGTGCCAGTTTTCTGAACATTGTTGCCATTAAGGGCTAGCTCATCGTGATTAAAATATGTAAACCCTGTATATAAATAGGGAGTAGAAGGATTTCTATCATTAAACATATCAAAATCCCAGAATGTATATTCTAGACCTAATGAAACTTCTTTTACACTATTTTTAAAAGAATATCTTCGAAGTTGCCTTCCCGATTCATCACTTTGTGAGTCTGCACTTTCTAATTGTGTAAAAAGTGCAGTAAATCTAAAAGAGTGTCGTTTGCTACGATTCCATTTAAAAATACCACCTACAACAGGGGAATTTGGAGCAATGTAACTAGTTGATCCAACGTCTCCTATAAAATTTGACCCTCCTGCGTACAAGCCTACTTCGTAAGTTTGTGCCTGAGAGTTAAAGCCTAAAAACATGGCGATTATTACAATCGTCAAATACCTCATATAGCTGTAAAAGTTTGCAAATATAACAATAATGTGCGGGTAGAGACCATTCTATCAAAATAATGATTTTTTTTGATGCGGTTCCTTTGAATAAAAGAACGTTAAAAATATATCCATACTGCACACAGAGTTAACAATGTTTATTGTGAAATATTGCCTAGTTGCGTTTATCTTCCCCCCATAGTAGTTTTTCACGTAGGGTTTTTAAAAAGCTTTCTCCTTTCAAATTAATTAGGCATATAGTGAATGGCGCTTTCCTCAAAGTAATAGTTGTTTCATTATTTAAAGTAGCTATTCTTGAGTCTAATGATATTAAATGATGCTTTTCTCTTCCAGAAACTTTTAAAGTAATCGTAGTGTCGTCAGGTATGACAAGGGGTCTAGCATTTAAATTGTGAGGAGCTATAGGTGTAAGGATTAGACTAGATGTATGAGGTGTGATAACGGGGCCTCCACAGCTTAAAGAATACCCTGTAGAACCAGTAGGTGTAGAGACTATAAGTCCATCAGCCCAATAATTAGTAAGAGGTTCTCCATTTAGATGTGTAGATATAGAAATCATCGATGTCGTGTTTTTACGACTGACTACAATTTCATTAAGTGCAAAATTGATATCTCCAAAAACATCTACCTCATTGTCTATTGTAACCTGTAATAAGCTTCGTTCAGACAAACTATAATTGCCTGCTAAAATCTTTTCTATAGAATTTGAAATTTCTTTCTTCTTTATCGTAGCCAAAAAACCTAACCTTCCTGTATTTATTCCTACAATAGGAATAGAAAGGTCTCTTATGTATGTTACCGTTTTTAGTATGGTGCCATCTCCTCCAATACTAAAAAATAAATCATAACTCGTATCTAATTCTTCAAATGTGCTGAAATGTCTATAATTCTTATCAATAGCATCCTGTTCATGAATAAGATCAAGAAAATTCTTTTCAATAATAACTTCGATCTTTTTTTTGTCTAAAATATCTAGAAGTTGTTGTACGTAAAGTGCTGCTTCCTGATGATAAAACTGACCGTAAATACCTATTTTCATAGATTTATATATTAAGATATTTTTCTAAGTATTGAGAGCGTTCCCTTAGGTCTTTAATAAACGTGTCTTCTTGGTGACTAGAAACAATATTGTAGCTATACCTTCTAAATGCTGCTAGAATATCATTAAAATTAGAACGTCCAATTTTTATTGAGATTTGAACAACGTCATTCTCGATTTTAGAAATAAAGCCTCCCCACATCTTACCTTCGTTAGACTCCACAATTTGACTTACTTCACTAAAAGAGTAATCCTGTATGCCTTTTTCTATGATAACTACACTTCCTGGTTCACTTATAAATGGTGTATTATTAAAGAAATTCATAACATCTGCTAGCTCGTAATATCCAATGTAACTATTCTTTTCATCAAGTACAGGCATAATGTTAGCGCTATTTTGAGCAAACGTTTCAAGTACATCTAACCAGTTAGTTTCATATCTGACAAAAAAATGCGCATAAGCATGAGCGTAATCAGAAATAACACAAGTAGCTTCATAACAATGTGTGTCATTTTCGGCAAGGCATCCTACGTATGTAGTGTCCTTGTATATAGGAACATGAGAGTGTGTTGTCTGGCTGAAAATAGTTTGTATTTCACCTATTGACTCTTTTTCAGAGACAGGTTTGATGTCATTAATTATAAAATCTGTAATACTCATAGTGCAAAATAATGAAAAATAACTGGGCTAGCGTTAGGGTCTTCGTATTTTTGTGATCAAAATTCATACCATTCTATAATGACAAAATTAAGTGTAAACGTAAATAAAATAGCAACCCTGCGTAATGCGCGTGGAGGTAATGTGCCTAATCTTGTGAATGTTTCTATTGATCTTGAAAAATTTGGAGCACAAGGTATCACCATACATCCAAGACCTGACGAGAGACATATTCGATATCAAGATGCTCGCGATCTCAAAAAGATAGTAACGACCGAATTCAATATAGAAGGAAATCCAGTTCAAAAATTTATTGATCTAGTATTAGAAGTAAAACCAACACAAGTGACATTAGTTCCGGATGCTGTAGATGCAATTACTAGTGACGCAGGATGGGATACTATAAAACATAAATCATTTTTACAAGAAGTGATCGCTACGTTTAAAAGTGAAGGGATACGCACGTCTATATTTGTAGATCCCATACAAAAGATGATAGAAGGAGCAAAAGCAACAGGAGCAGATCGTATTGAGCTGTATACAGAAAATTATGCGGCACTATACCCTACAAATAAAGAAGACGCAATACGTCCTTATATAGAGAGTGCCTTTGTGGCAAATGAATTAGAGCTTGGTATAAATGCAGGGCATGATCTTTCGCTGGAGAATATTGAATACTTTAAAAATAGTATCCCAGATTTACTAGAAGTGTCTATAGGTCATGCATTAGTTTCAGAAGCATTATATCAAGGTTTTGAAAGTGTGATTGCACAATATCTTAAAAAATTGAGCTGATGATGTTACACTCAAATATTGTAGGAGAAGGAGATCCGCTTATTATTTTACATGGTTTTCTGGGTATGGGCGATAATTGGAAAACACTCGCTAAGCAGTTTGCACAGCAAGGATATGAAGTACATCTTGTAGATCAACGTAATCATGGTCGCAGTTTTCATAGTGAAGATTTTAGTTATGAACTCATGGCTAATGACCTTAAGAACTATTGTGAAGAAAAAGAACTGTCTTCTGTTTATGTAATCGGACATTCTATGGGAGGAAAAACAGCAATGCTGTTTGCCGTGATGTATCCAGAATTGGTGTCAAAACTGATAGTCGCAGATATAGGTCCGAAGTTTTATCCGCAACACCATCAAATCATACTTGAAGGTTTGTACGATCTATCTATTAATGAAGAGGCCCTAAGTGGCAGAAAAGAAGCCGATGCTTTCTTGTCAAAATATATCAAGGAGTTAGGGGTGCGTCAGTTTTTATTGAAAAACCTCTATTGGGTAGATAAGGGAGTTTTGGGTCTTAGAATAAACCTGCCAGTTTTAATAAAACATATTGAACGTATCGGAGAGGCATTGCCTTCTCATTCTTATTTTGAAAAACCTACGCTTTTTTTAAGAGGAGGTGATTCTAATTACATCCTTGATGACGATAGAGATGCTATTGTTTCCGCTTTCGCGAAAGCAAAATTAATAACAATCCCAGAGGTAGGTCATTGGTTACATGCCGAAAATCCTACTCAATTTTATAAAGAAGTCATGACGTTTTTGTAGGAGTTGCCTTGAAATTTTACTATGTATGCATAATAAAGTGCGTTAATAAATTGTAAAATCTTAAAAATATCCTATTTTTGCGTGCTTTCTTTTGAGAAAACAATAAAAACCTTAACCTAAATTAATTATATGAGAAAAGTAGTAAGTGTATTCGTACTTATGCTTGTTTGTGCTGTTACTTATGCTGGTGGATACCGTGTGAGTCTTCAGGGAAACAGAGCATTGGCTATGGGTCATACGGGAGTTGCGGTAGTAAATAATGCAGAATTGGCATTTTTTAACCCAGCAGGATTAGTTCACTTAGAAAACAAACTTAATATCTCTGTAGGAGGATTTGGTGTTTTTTCTGATGTGGCATTTCAAAACGAACAATTTGGACAGGCAACACAAACAGATAGTCCAGTAGGTACTCCAGTGTATCTATACGCAAGTTATAAGTTAAATGAAAAATTTGCATTAGGTCTTGCTGTATACACACCTTTTGGTAGTACTGTAGAATATCCTACAGATTGGGCTGGATCACACCTTGTTAATGATATAGAATTACAAGCTATCTATGTACAACCATCATTTTCATGGGAAGTAGTAGAAGATAGATTTAGTATTGGAGGGGGTCCTATTCTTGCAATAGGTTCCGTAAACTTTAATCGTAACCTAAGTAGAAACCTAACAGATTTAGAAGGTAACAGATCTAACGTCACAATAGACGCTGGTGGTATCTTAGAATTTGGATGGACTGTCGGAGCTTTATTGAACTTAGATAATGAAGATAAATGGAAGTTAGGATTTAACTACCGTTCATTAATAGACGTTGAGGTAGAATCTGGAGACGGAGAGGCTGTGTTTTCAAACTTGCCTAACTCACCGCTATCACCAATTACAAATGGAACATTTGATTTTACTGCATCTTTACCTTTACCAGCAGAGTGGACAGTAGGTTTCTCTTATCGCCCGAATGAAAAGTGGTTATTTGCTTTTGATTATAACTATGCAGAGTGGAGTGCTTATAACTCTCTTGATCTTGAATTTTTAAATGCAGATGGTTCTGTGGCTTTAGAGTCTTTAAACCCTCGTAATTATAAAAACTCAAGCACATATCGTTTTGGAGCGCAATTTTCTCCTTCAAAGAAGTTTGACCTTAGAGTAGGATATTACTTTGACGAATCGCCAGTACAAGCAGGATTCTTTGCTCCTGAAACACCACGTAATGATTCTAATGGATTTACTGGAGGATTTACATATAACATCAATGATAAGTTTGCTATAGATGCTTCTTTCTTATACTTACGATTCAAGGAAATAGATGCTTCTTATGATTCTTTTACAGAAACAGACGGTACACCAGCACCTTTTAGAGGAACGTATAAGTCAAGTGCTTTTGCACCTGGTATTGGCTTAAGTTATAAACTTTAAATAAAAAACAACGATGAAAAAATATATAAAATATATAGCAGTTCTTTCATTAGGGTTTGGGTTTGTGGCTTGTGAGCCAGAATTTGACACCCCTATTGATGAAGATAATTTTTACACTAGTGGAGAAGCAGATTTCTCTAACTATGTATCTATAGGAAATTCTCTTACTGCAGGATTTGCAGATGGAACATTATACATAACTGGACAAGAAAATTCATATCCAAATATTATGGCGCAACAATTTGCGCTTGCAGGTGGAGGTACATTTACACAACCTCTTATGAATGATAATGTAGGAGGATTACTATTAGGAGGTTTACAAATACCAGGATTCAATCCTCGTTTTGTAC
>JBLHOX010000057.1:0-11308 GCA_047623725.1 Dokdonia sp.
GTCCTTAAACCCTTTTTCGTCTTTGGGTTTTTCAGAAAATCCATTTCCTCGTAAATCAGGGATGATGACACGATATCCATTCTTTAATAATTGTTCTTTGATGGCAGTACCATTCCAAGAACTCGCATCATTTATAAAACCGTGTATTAGTATGACTGGGTCACCTTTTCCTTCATCTAGATATGCAATGGTACTCCCATCAAAAGAAGAGAGTTTCTCTTGTGCGATCGCCGTTGTAGCAATACATAGGCACATAATCATAGTGTAGATACATTGGTTTTTCATGTAAAAATGGGTTAGATGAAGATCGCAGTTATAGTGTAACTTATATATCTTTTCTATACGTTCTTCTACGCTTGTGTAGCTCGTGTTCGTAATTTTTCCAAAGCTGTTGTATGGCTTTGTTTTCTTCTAGCTCAGGATTGGTCTCTACATCGGTAATGCCTCTTTTATTGAAAAGATCCTGCATCATCTGAAAGATAACGGCTGTCACTCCTTTATTTTGATATTCTGGATCAATACCTATAAGATAGAAGGAAGCAGTGCTTGTTTTTTTCTTTGCCTTTAGTAAGTGATAAAAACCAAATGGTAATAACGTTCCATTTGCTTTTTTAAGTGCTTTAGAAAAAGAAGGCATCGTAATAGCAAATGCGACCAGATTTCCATCTTTATCTTGCACACATTTTATATAATCTGGATGGATATATTTAAGGTACTTTTCTTTATAATGATCTATTTGATATTGCTGTATAGGCACAAATGTGGATAGCTTATCATACGTTTTATTCAATAAGCCAAACATCTCATCTACATACGGTTTAATATCGTTAGAGGTTTTAAATTGTAGTGGCGTAAGATCATATCGTTTGGCAATAATATTGGCAAACTTTTTGATTTTTGGGTTTTGCTTTTCTGGTGGGTCTATTTTTATTTTAAACTCGACCCATTCTGCTGCTTTCTCAAAGCCTAGTTGTTCAAAGTGATCTTTATAATACGAAAAGTTATACCATGTAATCATGGTATTTAAATACTCATATCCTTCTACGAGTAATCCTGCTTTTTCCATGTTTGAAAAGCCAACAGGGCCTTCCATAAATTCAAGATTGTGAGCTGTTGCTATCTCACTTACTTTGTTGAGAAGTGCCTTTGTCACTTCAATATCATCTATCACGTCAAACCATCCAAAACGCATTTTGGGTTTTCCTTGTTCTTTAACCTCTATGTGATTAATGATAGCACATATACGTCCTACAGGGGTTTTGTCTTTATAGGCTAAAAAGTAACGAGCCTCTGCATTTTTAAATACAGGGTTCTTGGTAGGATCCATACTCTCTAGCTCATCGGCAATAATAGGAGGGACCCAATTAGGTTCATTCTTGTATAGCGTGAACGGGTACTTAACAAACTGTTTAAGTTCCGCCGATGTTTTCATTTCTTTTAGGGTAATCATGTAGTCAAATACGTCTGTTTATAAATTGCCGCCATCGTCTCCTCCATCTGGATCAACGCTATCTCGTCGTTTCTTTTTATTCTTCTTATTGATCTTTTCAGCTTGTCGTTGTGAAGCTGTTTTTTTCTTTTTCTTATCGTCTCCTTTTTCGTCATCTCCACTGGTATCTTCTATGGTCTCATCTTTTTTATGAAGATCCAATCGCCAAGACAATCCTGCCGCAACATTCCATCGAGAAGGGGTGTCTTTAAAATTCACCAATCCACTGATATCTACCTGTAGGTTTTTTGTCAATAAATAAGCACCACCACCACGTATGAGATTATCTGCATATAAATCTCCAGTGATTAATTGGTACTCTGCAAAGAAAGCAATCTTTTCTGTAGCCGAGTGCGTCATGGTTGTGATCCAAGAATAGCCAGGGAATTCAGCAGTAATTCGGTCTGCAATAATATTATTTACCCATACCCAACGTCCCCAGTTATTTTGCGTAATAATGGCAATGTTTGGACTGATCCCTTCTTCACGTCTCGTATCTAGTTCATTAGAAAGATCAAAAACACCTCCTGCATATACAGAAACGGCAGGGATTAATGTTTTCCATTTAAACTTAAAATTGGCGTGATATGAATACAAATTAGGCTCATCTTCTCCTTTTTTGTAAGGATCATAAATAAGATATTTCGCGCCAAGCTGTAGATTTTCCAATCCACTGACTCTTCGAGTGTCAGAACTTCCCGTGGTAAATGCAATATTATTAGATTGATATCTAAAAAAAGCATTTACCTCTAAAGCTTCTTTCCAGAATCCATATCTCAAGTCTAGATTAAATGCTGTGATGTCAATATCTGTATTGAGAAGACTATGGGTGTCGTTTCCAAGATCAAATCCTGTCTCTACCTGTATGACTTGCGTTCCAACAGCAAATGCTCCCTGTGATTCTCCTGGACGATTGGAGTTAATCGTCTCAGTATATTGACCATACATTGCTATACTTGCGATACAGCATAAAAATGTAAAGAGTTTACGAATAGGTTTGTGCATTTGATTGGAGTTAGCGTTCAAATATATAAGAATTTATCATTTTTTTATGCTTTATTAGATAGTTGTTATTAATCATATTCCCTAATTTTACTTAAAATTTGCAAACAATGCTTCTACTCTTGGCACTAGATGGCTTTTTTAAAACGATTTTAATCATCGTCTTGGTATATGTAACACTACGTTTTTTAGTGCGTTTACTATTACCGTACTTTATGCGTTATGTTGCCAAGAAGGCAGGCCAGAAAATGGAAACTGCTTTTAAAGGATTTAATACTTCTCAACAACAACGTACACCAGATCCTGAACCTGTTCAAGAAAAGCCTAAAAACGTCGTCGGAGAATATATCGATTTTGAAGAGATTGATTAATTCTTTATACGCTTTCGCACTTCGTCAAGCTCAGTATAAACTTCTGCATCGCTACGCTCTTTGAAAGCGTACCCTTTAACCATCCATACTTATTTACTGTGCTTAAAATTCAAGAAGTGAAGATCTTTCCTGTTAAAGAACAAACATTTACATTAATCGGAGATCAAACGGAAGCGATAGATCGTTTACAGCGAAGAACAGAAAGATCTAAAAACTTGACCTCTCGGTATACAGACAAATCTTTTCTAGGTATTATAAACGGCAATCACTTTAAACTTATTTCTTCCAAAATAGGAAAAGGAGCTTTTTGTGTTATGACAGGAGAAATCATAGATGGAAAAGGAAATGTGAAAGTAGAAGTAAATAAAGTCTTTAAAATACTATTGAGTATTGTTCTTTGTTTTCCTGTTATTGCAATAATAATTACCTTTTTAACTGGGACAGAAGAATTCTCACCAATTTTTATAATCGTCGTTATTGGACAAATCTTGATAATTAGATATGCATTTATCGGACTTACTTTTAAATTTTTATCAAACGCTAGCTTGAATAGATTGCGCGATGTTTTAGATTTTGAGTAGATCAAGAATTACACATAACCTTTAAAATGTCCTAACGAGCAGTAGTGCATCTTCATCTTTTTTCCATTATTTTTGTTTTTATACTTTAAGCTGCTTTTATGGATTTTCAATTCAAACGTTTCTTACCACATCTATTTGTCGTTTTTGGATTTATAGTGATTTCATTGATGTATTTCAATCCTGTGTTATCAGGTAAAATGATTTACCAAAATGATATCAAGCTCTATGAGAGCATGGCAAAGCAGCATAATGAGCATAGAGCAGAGACTGGTGAAGAAACCTATTGGACCAATGGTGCTTATGGTGGAATGCCTACCTATCAAATGGGCGCTAAATTCCCGCATGATTACATGGATAAACTGGATAAACTGATTCGGTTTTTACCACGTCCAGCTGATTATTTGTTTTTATACTTATTGAGTTTTTATGTATTGATGCTTGTGATGCGCGTTCCTTGGAAGTATGCGGTTATAGGGGCATTGGCATTTGGACTCTCAACCTATCTCATTATTATTATAGGCGTAGGGCATAACTCCAAAGCGCATGCGATTGCGTATTTTCCACTTGTATTATCTGGAATTATACTCACCTTTCAAAAACGGTATGTCTGGGGCTTTTTACTTACCGCAGTAGCCATGGGACTCGAAGTACAGGCAAATCATTACCAGATGACGTATTATTTGGGACTTGTTGTTATTGTTTTAGGAATTGCATATCTGGTAGATGCGTATAAGAAAAAAGAAATTCCTCATTTTTTCAAATCTGTTGGAATCCTTATCATCGCTGTTGCTTTAGGACTAGCAACCAATGCGACGACCTTACTTTCTACTGCCGAGTATGCTAAAACCAGTATACGAGGAGAAAAGCTACTTCAACCTAAAAACACGTTAAACAGTGAGAAGAGCAATGGATTGTCTTATGAGTATATCACCGAGTATAGTTATGGAAAAATGGAATCGCTGAATTTACTTGTACCCAAATTATTTGGAGCAGGAAGAATCTCAGATTTAGGAAATGACTCTGCTTTTTATAAAAAATTATTAGCATTAGGAGTTCCTGCCTCTGAAGCTAAGTATTATGTAAACAGACCGCTTTATTGGGGAGAACAACCCTTTGTAGAAGCGCCACCATATTTAGGAATTACTGTTGTTTTTATGGCGTTGCTAGGATTATTGCTCGTCAAAGGTCGTTTGCGATGGTGGTTGGTAGGAGGGATTGTTTTATCCTTATTATTAAGTTGGGGGAAAAACTTTGGAGGCCTCACACACTTTTTTGTAGACTTTGTACCGTTTTACAATAAGTTCAGAGCCGTATCAAGTATTCAGGCGATTTTGGAATTACTCGTTCCAATTGCTGCTGTCTTTGGATTGTATCGTTTCTTTAATGATAAAGAAGATCAGGAAGAACGACTTAAAAAACTATTCATTGCTTCTGGAATTTTAGGTGGACTGTGTTTGATATTCTATCTTTTTGGTGGAAGCTTATTTGATTTGCGATCTTCTGGAGAAGAAGAAATGGCAATTACACAAGCAGAAGTGCTAGATGCTATTAAAGAAGACCGTCTTACGGTTTTAAAAAGTGATAGTTTACGATCGCTTCTTTTTATTCTAGGTGTTGCCGGTATATTATGGCTGACATTTAAAAAGAAACTTTCAGAGAATATTGCCATTGTTGTTATTGGACTTCTCATTGTGGTAGATTTAGTAGGTGTAGATAGACGAAGTGTGAACGAAGAAAACTTTATCTCGGATAGAGAATACAGAGAATATTTTACGGCAACACCCACCGATGAAGCGATGCTAAAAGACGATGGATACTTTAGAGTATTAGATCAATTTAGAGGCTTCAATAACTCGCATACCTCTTATTTCTTTAATTCGCTTAATGGGTACTCAGCGGTACGACCACAGCGTATGGAGGATATGTATGACAAGGTACTTAGAGGGAAAATAGGAGTGCTTAATATGCTTAATGTAAAGTATATCATCCAAGATAATGAAGGCAATATGTTTTCACAACGCAATCCGTATGCAAATGGTCCTGCTTGGTTTGTAGATGATGTTCAGATAGTACCAGATTATAATGAGGTGTATGCTGCCTTAGACTCTATAGACACCAAGAAAACGGCTCTTGTTAGAGCTGCGTACCAAGAACAACTACAAGGATTTACACCTAAGAAAGATAGCCTATCGAGTATTGAGGTGGTGACAATCGCTCCTAACCGTATGACGTATACCGCAACCAACACTCATGATGGATTTGCCGTATTTTCTGAAGCTTATTATAAGAATGGATGGATTGCCACGATTAATGGGCAAGAAGTGCCTATTATTGAGACCAATTATATGTTACGTGGATTAAAAGTACCGAAAGGGACGCATGATATTCAATTTACGTTTGATCCTCCTGTTGTAAAAACGGGAAGTATGATTACCCTTTCTAGCTCAATACTACTTTTACTATTACTTGTAGGCGCTATCTATATGAGTTTTAAAAAGAAAAATCAATATGTGATTAAAGCAGAAGCATAATTTTTCATGTCAAAAAAAGTACTTATTGTATGTTATTACTGGCCTCCCGCAGGAGGACCTGGTGTACAACGATGGTTAAAATTTGTAAAGTACTTACCGGATTTTGATATAGAACCTATTGTGTACACGCCAGAAAACCCCAATTATCCTATCGTAGACACGTCTATGATGGCAGAGGTGGCAGATTCGGTGACGGTACTTAAGCATCCTATCAAAGAGCCGTATCGTTTTGCGAGTATGCTTTCGCGAAAGCAAACCAAAACCATTAGCGCAGGTATTGTCCCTAAGACAACAAAACAGTCATTTATACAACGTTTATTATTATATATACGGGGTAATTTTTTTATTCCCGATGCCCGTGTAGGTTGGGTGAATCCTTCTGTTGCTTTTCTTGAAAACTATATAAAGGAACACGATATACGTACCGTGATTACGACAGGCCCTCCACATAGTATGCATTTAATTGGGATGCAGCTTAAAGCGAAAACAGCAAAGGAAGATCCAAATAAAAAGATCCATTGGATAGCAGATTTTAGAGATCCATGGACAACGATAGGCTATCATGATAAATTGAAGATGACTGCCAAAACAAAACGGAAACACAAGAACTTAGAACGTAGGGTTTTGGAAACTGCCGATCAAGTGATTGTCACGAGTCCGACGACAAAGAAAGAATTTGCTGCCATTACTACAAAACCCATTACGGTTATTACCAATGGTTTTGATACCGTACATACCGAAGCAGTTGTCTTAGATTCCAAGTTTACACTTTCTCATATAGGCTCTTTATTGTCAGATAGGAATCCTCTCGTATTGTGGAAGGTACTTGCGAAGCTTATAAAAGAGAATGAGAGCTTCAGAGAACGCTTTGAACTAAAACTTGTAGGGAAAGTAAGTCAAGAAGTGATTGATGCGATTAAAAGCTTCGGATTGGAAAACTATCTTACGTTAGTAGGGTATGTTTCCCATCAAGAAGCGATTCTATTACAAAGGCAAGCCGCTGTCTTATTACTAATAGAAATTAATGCAGAAATTACCAAAGGGATTATTCCAGGAAAAGTATTTGAATATCTTGCAGCAAAACGTCCTATTGTAGCATTAGGGCCCAAAGATGCAGATGTGAGTGCTATTATTACATCAACAAATAGCGGATATTATTTTGAGTATTCTCAAGAAGAAGCATTAGAAAAAACGATCGTAGATGTATTTGAGAATCATACTCCAAAAAATTGGACGGAGGATAGGGAAGTGCATATCTCAAAATACCATCGTAAACAATTAACCGAGGCACTAGCTGCTCGTATTCATACTTTATAACCTTATGGGCATCGTCATTAAGCAATCATTTAATAATCTTATCACCACCTATTTAGGGTTTGCGGTAGGAGCGCTTAATACGTTATTTCTGTACATTAACTATATGTCTGAGCAGTATTATGGCTTGGTCAGTTTTATGGTTTCTATGGCTATGATTTTAATGCCTTTTATGGCTTTTGGTGTTCAAAATACATTAGTAAAATTTTACACTGCTTATCAAGGTAAAGAGCAAAGTATCTTTCTGAATTGGATGCTTATATTACCTTTAGTACTCGCTATTCCTGGGACATTAATTTGCTTCTTTTTTTACGAAGAGATTGCTTTATTTCTGTCAAAAAAGAATGAAATTGTGTATGGTTATATAGGATACATCTTTGTCATCGCAGTTTCATCTGCTTATTTTGAAGCCTTCTATGCATGGTCAAAAGTACAGTTTAAAACCATATTCGGAAATTTTATGAAGGAGGTATTCCATAGACTTGGAATCACCATTCTTTTGCTTTTACATGCCTTTTCTTTGATAGGAATAGATACCTTTTTGATAGCACTTGTATTAGTATATGTAGCACGTATGCTAGTGATGGGGTTATATGCTTTTAGGCTTAAAAGACCTAGACAAATACGTAATACGATTAGAAGTATATGGATACCTAAAAAGCGTCCTCAAAACTTTGTCGCTATCATTAAGTATACAACGCTTATTATTATAGCAGGATCTGTAGCCACTTTATTGCTAGATTTAGATAAAGTGATGTTGGGTTTATATAAAGAAATAGAAAATGTCGCTTTCTATTCCGTGGCTATTTATATTGCTACGGTGATTGCGGTACCAGCACGTGCCATGCATCAGATTACATACCCTATGGTTGCCAAAATGCTTAATGAAAATCAGCATGAAGAGATGCGTATATTGTACCATAAGAGTTCACTGACCTTATTTATCGCAGCTTCATTATTATTCCTTTTAATCATCTGTAATTTATCGAGTTTATATGATATGGTTACAGAAAGTTATCGTTCTGGATTTTACGTCGTATTATGTATAGGAGCTGCAAAACTATTGGATAATTGCTTGGGTATTAATAATTCAATACTTTACAATAGTGATTATTACAGAATTATCTTGGTATTAGGCGTGTTGTTGGTCATTATTGCTATTATACTCAATATTATCTTTATTCCTATGTATGGGATACATGGAGCCGCTATCGCTACATTTGTTGCTTCTGTAGCATACACATTGTGCAAGATTATCATTGTTTATAAAAAATTTGAAATGCAACCTTTTACCAAAGGAACTTTAAAGACGTTTATCTTACTACTTATTTTTCTTGGTACTTTTTACTTTTGGAATTTTTCGTTTCATCCATTTGTGAATATTATTTTAAAATCTGCACTTTTAGGTACGTTGTATCTATTTGCTATTTATTTTCTAAATGTATCTAGTGATGTGACGAGTGCTATTCAAAATATATTGAATAGAAAAACCCCATAAAACGATTGTTTTATGAGGTTTTTCAAAACTAACCAACCAAAAATCTATTGTCTTCTACCGCCTCTAGCGCCAGCGCCATTACGGTTTCTTTTTCTATTGTAATTATGATCATCATAATCAGATCCATAATTGTTGTTACGCACTACACGACCTTCTGTGTATGCAATATGTCCATGACGATTATAAAATATTCTTAAATTACCTACACGTACTAATCTTCCTTGTCTATATCTTAATGTGATATTTCCTATTTGGTTTACATCACAATTACGATTGTAATAGATGAAGTTACGTCCCACTTTGGTTACATTTCCGAAGTAATCATACGATACATATCTGTTATTTCTACGATTTGGATATGTAGTGCCTGGAGCGTTATGACCGCGTCTTCCTTGGTTTTGTGTATTTAGAAATTTAAAATCAAACTCTCCATTTGGAAAGACTATAAATTTCACACCACGTTGTACAAATTTGATGGACTGTTGTGGTGCATTGTAACGTATCCCTGTTGTGTTATTGTGATCGAGATTTGTCACTTCACTTGCTTGAGCAGTCATTCCTCCTAGGAATAATACTACTAATACGACTAATTTTCTCATACTTAAAAATATTAGGGTTAACATACTATAGGTACTTTACTACATCTAGTATTACGTTACCGACTTTCGGCGTACGCTTCTGCCTTCTATAAACCAAGGAGCGTGCCAAAGTTTTAAATTACTATAAAACAGCATTTTAGATGTATTCTTTGTCTTGTGGCAAATCACACATATTTTATTTCACGAAAAAAATATTAAAACTTAAAGCGTAACAAAACCATAATTTCTAATCTAAAAAGGACTAAAGGAGGAGGAAGAGATTTAAGGCCTACAGTAAATACTTGTGAACTTTCTTTTTTGTATAGATCTTCTTGCTATCTGTCTTTCAATAAGTTCTTGTTATAGGTTTAATAATTATTTTGATTCATTTATATTCGCATTTAATTTTGGTCTTATGTCTAGGTTTTTAAAGTTTTTGACAATATTTTTCATTGTATTTTTGGTTTTTAGTTGTTCTTCAGATGATGATAGACCTTCTTGTCTTGATTTAGATTCAGGCTCTGATTTTGATCCTGTTATAATGTCCTGCCAAGAAATTCAAGAGGCAGTGACCATTGATTGCAAATGCGACTGATAACTACTCTTTAAATTAAATTACGGTTTTTCCATAACTTATTGATTGTTAATTCTTTTTGTTACTTTAGAAGTGTTATTAACCTTAAAAATATAGTATTATGTTAAACAATATTGTAAATCTAGATGGTGTTCAAACATTAAACAAAAATCAACAACAATCTATTAATGGCGGGTATGTAGCTTGTGATGAAGGATGCATGATGGTTATACTAGCATGTAGGTGTCATTAATTATCTTTTAAAGCGGACTTCGGTTCGCTTTTTTTACTGCTTTAGGAGTATTATTAACCTTAAGAATATAGTACTTTGTTAAAAAATATTTTAACCCTATAAGGTGTTCAAACACTAAACGAAAAACAACAACAATCTATTCATGGAAGTGGTCAAGGGTTTCATACGCTGTGTTGTCTACCAACATATAGTTGTTGCAATCTTGGAAATCATGATCCTTGTCAATATATATTTTGAACAACAAACTGTATTTAAAAAGGATTCATAATTTATTTTTTATTATCAGCCAACTCAGTTAGTTGGCTTTTTTACTTCATAATTTCTTCTTTTAAGTAGGTGCCTACGCTTTAATTGAATTACGGTTTTTCCGTAATTATCTGATTATCAATTATTTTCATTAATTCAGATATATTATTAATTCTAAAATAAAAATCATGAAAAAGTTAAAAAAATTATCTCTTTCTAAAGATGTGATTAGTAATCTGCAACAAAGAACAGTCAAGGGAGGTGTAGGCAAAACTTATGAATGTCCAACACCACCTATTACATTCAATCCATGTGCATCTTATTTCATTTATTGCTAGACTTATTTTTGAGAAGTGAGCTTCGGCTCGCTTTTCTTTCCCTCTAGTTTTTCATAGTATACTCTTTAAATTAAATTACGAATTTATCATAAACACCTGATTGTCAATTATTTTGGTTGTATTAGTTGTATTGTTAATCTTAAAAAATCATATTATGTTAAAGAACATTTCAAGTTTAGGAGCAGTCTTAAACAAAGCAGAGCAAAAAAGTATAGAAGGAGGAAGATTCACTCTTACACATGTCTTAGTTTGTACAGAAAACACTAATGGTTTGACTTGTGGACCTCCTCATTGTCTTGGAGAATGCACGAATGGTCCTAATGGTGATCCTTATTGTCTTCCTTATTAGTTTATAAGGATGTATAGTAAAGCAAAAAGAGAAGTTTCATTGGAACTTCTCCTTTTTGCTTTATGATATTTCTATTTTTAAAAAAAGATTACAAATTAATACGTTTTAATTTTGGGTAGCGTAATTCATAAGAAAACCTTTTTTCAATAGGGCTATTTGGAGCGATACTGAGTGTCCATTTTAG
>JBLHOX010000058.1:0-10979 GCA_047623725.1 Dokdonia sp.
TGGATCTCTGAAAGCAGTAAGTTTTATGGCTTAATGAGTATTCCTTTCTGGCAACATCTTATTATAGGAAGTATTTTGTTTGGAGCTGTATATATGGCAACAGACCCAGTGACAGCATCACAAACCAATAAAGGAAAATGGATTTATGGATTCTTCATTGGTTTTATAGCCATTATGATTCGTGTATTTAATCCAGCATATCCAGAAGGAGTATTCCTTGCTATCTTATTAATGAACGTATTTGCGCCTACTATTGATCATTATGTGATTCAAGGAAATGTAAAACGAAGAATGAAACGTCTAAAAGTAAAAACAGCATAATCATGGCAAATACAGACGGAAACGGATATACAATAGGTTTTGCAACAGTGATGGTATTTGTTGTAGGAGGTATTTTAGCTGCACTCGCAACGGGACTTAAGCCAGCTATTAAAGAAAACGAACGTTTTGAAAAGCAACAAAACATTCTCTATGCAATGGGAGTTCACAAGAACGGTGATGATACGGGTTCTGTAAACCCTATCCCAACAGATGAGGTAGAGGCTGACTATGTAAAGTACATTAAAGAAAGTTTTGTAATACAAAACGGGGAGGTACTTGAAGGAGAAGATGCCTTTAAAGTAGATATGAAGAAGCAAAGCAAACTTTCTAAAAGTAAGCGAAAAATGCCTTTATATGTTGGAGAGCGTGATGGGAAGAAATTCTACGTGATACCTCTATATGGTAAAGGGCTTTGGGATGCAATCTGGGGGTATGTTTCTTTAGATGACAAACTCATAATACAAGGAGCAACTTTTGATCACAAAGGAGAAACACCTGGATTAGGAGCAAATATTAAGGAACGTTATTTTATGGATGATTTCATAGGAGAACACATTATGAATAATGGTAAATATGCTGGAATAACAGTTGCCAAAGGTAATAATGATCCGATAAATAAAATAAAAGATGATAATGAAGTAGATGCCTTAGCAGGTGCAACCATCACTGGTGATGGTGTGACAGCTATGATCAGAAGCACATTAAAGTCATATATTCCTCATATTCAAAAATTGAAATAATATTATGGGATTACTATCAAAAAAAGATCAAAAGTTAATTTTTGATCCATTAGCAGACGATAACCCAATTACAATACAAGTATTAGGTATTTGTTCAGCACTTGCAATTACAGCACAATTAAAGGCATCTATCGTGATGGCTGTTTCAGTACTTTTTGTATTGGGTGTCGGAAACGTAGTGATCTCGCTTATGCGAAATATCATACCTTCAAAAATTAGAATCATTGTACAATTAATTGTTGTTGCAACACTTGTAATTATTGTTGATCAAGTATTAAAAGCGTATGCATATACTTTGAGTAAAGAACTTTCAGTATTTGTAGGTCTTATTATTACCAACTGTATTATTATGGGGCGTTTTGAAGCTTTTGCTTTAGCAAATAAACCTTGGCGTTCATTCCTTGATGGAATAGGAAACGCATTAGGATACGGTGTGATTTTAATTATGGTTGGATTTTTTAGAGAGCTTTTTGGTTCAGGTACATTACTTGGATTTAAAGTATTAGGAGACCCAATTACGAAGTCAGGATTATATGCTACAGGATATGAAAATAACGGGTTTATGTTGCTGTCACCTATGGCATTGATTGTAGTAGGATTAATTATCTGGGTACAACGTAGTCGTAATAAAGCATTAATCGAAGAAAACTAGAAGTATTTATAAGTACGCTTTCGCGAAAGCGTATGAATTCAAAATATACATTATGTTAGAGCACGTTGAATTATTTTTTAAATCCATCTTTATAGATAACATGGTATTTGCTACATTCTTAGGAATGTGTTCATACCTAGCAGTATCAAAGAAAGTAAGTACAGCAGTAGGTCTTGGTGCCGCTGTAATTTTTGTACTTGCAGTAACCGTTCCTTTAAACTGGTATTTAGATCAATACATCTTGAGAGACGGAGCTTTAGGAACTTGGTTAGGACCTGAATACGCAGATTACGATCTAAGCTTCTTGTCGTTCATTCTCTTTATTGCGACCATTGCAACCATGGTACAATTAGTTGAAATTGTGGTAGAGAAATTCTCTCCTTCTTTATATAACTCTTTGGGTATTTTTCTACCATTGATCGCTGTAAACTGTGCGATTCTTGGAGGATCATTATTCATGCAATCTAGAGATATCCAAAGCGCAGGTCTAGCCCTGAACTACGGAATATCTTCTGGAATTGGATGGTTCTTAGCGATTGTAGCGATTGCAGCGATTAGAGAGAAGATTAGGTATTCAAATGTTCCTGCTCCACTTAGAGGTTTAGGAATTACCTTCATCATCACAGGTTTGATGGCGATTGGATTTATGAGTTTTGGAGGAATGTTAACTGGAGGAGATGAAGAAGAGGAAGAAACATCCCCTGTAGCTGAAGTGACACCAGTAGAAGAAATGAAAAAAGAATCTAGCGATGAGCTAGTTTTAACTATAAACGAAAAAGAAAAGTAATTATGATATTAGCTGCTAGTATGTCGGGAGTTGTGATTGCTACAATTGTAGCCTTCTTAGTACTGACTTTATTCTTGGTAGGGATACTCCTTTTTACCAAACAAAAATTATCTCCATCTGGACCTGTTACTATTACTATTAATGGCGAGAGAGAAGTAGAAGTTGCTTCTGGAAGTACTTTATTATCTACACTTGGTAATAATAAAATTTTCTTACCATCTGCTTGTGGTGGTGGTGGTACATGTATTCAATGTGAATGTCACGTTCTTGAAGGAGGTGGAGAAGCATTGCCTACAGAAACGCCTCACTTTAGTCGTAAAGAATTAGCTCATGGAGCTCGTCTTGCATGTCAAGTAAAAGTGAAAGAGAATATGAATATTACCATTCCAGAAGAAGTTTTTGGAATTAAAAAGTGGGATGCAACTGTTGTACGTAACTACAACGTAGCTTCTTTTATTAAAGAATTTGTTGTTGAGATCCCTGAAGATATGGGATACAAAGCAGGAGGGTATATTCAAATTGAAATTCCAGAATGTGAGATCAAATTTGCAGATATCGATATTACAGCGCATCCAGAAGAGCATGATACGCCAGATAAATTCCAAGCAGAATGGGATAAATTTGGATTATGGCCTCTTTCTATGAAAAATAACGAAACCGTTGAACGTGCGTACTCTATGGCTTCCTTTCCAGCAGAAGGGCGTGAGATTATGTTGAATGTTCGTATTGCAACACCGCCTTGGGATAGAGCTAAGAATCAATGGATGGATGTAAATCCAGGAGTTGCTTCTTCTTATATATTTGCTCAAAAACCAGGGGATAAAGTAGTTATTTCAGGACCTTATGGTGAATTTTTTATCAATGAGTCTGAATCAGAAATGCTTTATGTAGGTGGAGGAGCAGGAATGGCACCTATGCGTTCTCACTTATATCACCTATTCAAAACATTAAAAACAGGACGTACAGTGACGTATTGGTACGGAGGTCGTTCTAAACGTGAGTTGTTCTACCTAGAGCACTTCCGTTCTTTGGAAAGAGAATTTTCAAATTTCAAATTCTATTTGGCACTTTCTGAGCCTATGGAAGAAGATAACTGGAAAGTAAAAGAAAGTACAGAAACTGAAGGAGACGGGTTTGTAGGATTCATTCACCAAGTAGTAATAGATCAATATTTAAACAAACATGAATCACCAGAAGATATTGAGTTATACTTCTGTGGACCACCATTAATGAACAACGCTGTTCAGAAAATGGGAGAGGATTTTGGTATCCCTGATGAAAGTATTCGATTTGATGATTTTGGAGGATAAACCTTTACTCCCACATAGCTGGGATATTATATAAATAGAAAGCTCGATACAATACTGTATCGAGCTTTTTGTTTTCTAGGGTACGCTTTCGCGAAAGCGTATATCTACATGTTTTAATCATACTCACTTATTCCATATAAGATCTCTTTCATCTTACTTCCATTAATCTCAACAGGCTTGTATGCGGTGTTGAATTTTTCTATTGCGACAGTAATATTTTCTTTTAGCTTTTTATATTCAATAGGAATTTCAGTAGTACACTGTTTTTCATTTTCATAGCTATTCAGCATAATACCAAATTTTTCATAGAATTTGCCCCCTTGATCAATAAAGCTATTATATTGAGTAATGAATTGTAAAAGCCTATCAATAGGAAACTCTAGATTCACTTGCATTTTGTGAGCTTTATATCGTTTGCTATCATCTAGAATGGCTTCATTTAAAGCTCCTATATAGGTGTTTAAATTGTCGTGAATGCTAGACCAATCGTCAGTATTCCTACACTCTTTTAGAGAGACTCTGTATTTAATAGGTTTTGTGAAGTCTACAAATAGTTGCTCTAGTTGCTCTATCGTATTATCATTACTTTTTTGTAAAAAGGCTGTTTCAAAATAAATCGTTTTTAGATCTGTATGCATACGTAAGGTGAAGTCTAAAATACATTCAATCTCTTTTATGCTTTTCTCTTTTTGACCTTTTGGCGCGTTACTTGTAAATAATGAAACTAAAGAATGCATGACAGAGGTGTAGATATTATCACCTAATATATTTGTCAAATTAAAACCTTGTTTTTTGCTTCTAGTACTTTTAATATTTTGCTTGTGTTTCACAAACCTTGGATAATGATTAGGATTGCTTAAGTTATTTATTTCATTAAAAGTAGCGACAGATGCAAAGTGATGATCTAACGATAACATCTTCTCGTAAAGTAGTTTAATTATTTGTAAGCCTTTAAGATATCTTACTTTACTTACATCTGAAATTTCCGACAGGTTATTGGTTTTTAATTGTTCTTGGAGTTGGTCTTTTAAAATGAGTAAGGCTACTTGTTTATCAATAGAGGGTACTTTTTTTTGAGATAAAGCTACGTGATGAAGCTTGTCATATATGTTATTTCTGATACCCCTATAATGGGTTGTAATTTCACTAACTTCATGAGACCATTCAAGAAGAATTATATTGATTTTATCTTCTGTATCATTTTCATTTGTTGTTGAGCAATATATAGTACCAGTAATAAGTACAGATAGCAATAGGATTGTATGTTTTATATAGCGTATCATATCATTCTAATTTAAATGAGATCGTAATTGTATCGTCAGAAATAATTAAAGGATACGTTCCTCTGTTAATTGTAACGCCTTCGCTTCCTATTTGAAGTTGTTGAGTAATCATATCGGGTATGATAAAATCATCTTCCATTAGATAGTATATTTGAGTATTAGGATTGCTATTCTGTAGATTTTCTCTTAGTATCAGGAATTCTTCTTCTTGACTTAACATAGGGCGATTAATCTGTAATACAATAGTATTGTTAATATCATCGTATGTTATACTCGTATTTGAGTCTATCGCTCTTGCGTTATTGTCCATATTACAAAGTCCGTGTGTTCCTCTACAATGTCTACCTTTAAAGCTGGTTTTTGCAGTGACGATAGTATCATTAGTATTAGACTGAGTAAAACCATAAGACGATACGTAGCATAAAATTATAAGTAGTACATATTTCATCATATTGTTTTTTGTAAAAGGTGTCTTAGCGTTATATATTCTAGGACACCTTTTGAAGTTACATTTGAATCTATTCTAATTGTTCAGTAATCAAATTAGATCATTTGATGTTTTAATGTCTACAAGCATAAATACATTGATCATACGTTGTATTACATTGGTGAGACGCTGTAGCTTGTGCAGCAATTACTGCAATATGACAAGCAACACCAATCCCTATTGCGTCAAGAGCTGCACAACCAATATGTGCTGCAATTGCTGCTGCTAATGCAGTTGCTAAACAACTTCTTCGTGATGCTTCACAAAGATCTTCACATTCATTAGTTTCACCTCCTGGTTCGACATCGATTACTAAGGGTAAAGCCATTTTAAAATTAGGATTATTAATAGCTTTTAAGCCTAATTGCGTTAATTGTCCTTCTGAATATTTGCCTAAATTATAATCTTTATCAAGTGCTTTAATAATAGCATTTTTGCGACTTATAGAACGCTCAAATTCGGCTCTACTACGATACTCTAAGAGGCTTGAAACTTTATTAATATCTGTATTACTTAGACTCTCTTTATTCCTATAATTTCCTAATGTTTTAAGATCTTTTACTTTGCTTATAACTTGCGACTGCTCTTCTAATAAGCTGATAAAACGTGCGTCAGAGCTTAATTCTTGAATAGGTTTGAATGTTTCTTCTTTTTCATTATTTGTGGTAAATGAAAAGCTTAACATACTTAAAATGATGACGAATAATGTTTTTAAAATAGTTTTCATAATTTTTGGTTTTTGTAGAGATGTTTTATCTCCGATGGTTAATTATTTAAATTTTGTGATTCTTAGTTTGTAATATTTTACGATTTGATAGGATGGTCAGTCCATTATAACCCGTATGTGTTTGTAAAGTGATGATTACGATTGTGTTGTAGTTATTGACACACAGCAATACAAGCATCAAAACTGAGTGTACAGCCTATCGTGCAAGCAGTAAATACACCTACGGCTATGACATCATAAACACCTGGAAAAACGGTGTCTTGCAAGGCAATAGTAATTCCAGTGACGCCACATCCAACCATACACCCAACATAGCTTGCCCAACATACAGACTCACATATATCTATTTCTGGATTTTTACTGCTATTTATGTTGCTTATAAAATTTGATTGGACTTTTTCAAAATCAGGTATGAGCCTTTTTGATTGTTTATCGTAGATCCTTGGAACTATGAATTGTTTATTGGTTTCAAGATCTTTCTGTATGATCACTTGATCTGTGATTGAGGTGACTAGCTTTCTTCCGTCAATATCTATGTAATAACTTTGTATAGCTTCATTACTTTGTATTTCATAGGCTTCAACGCTAACGATTCCTTTGTCTTGGACATTGATACTATACGTCTGATATGTACTTACGTCAATTTGATCATATATGTCTGGGAAGTTATTTTTTAAAGTTTTTAAGTGTTGTGTCTCTTCCAAAGGGAGTTCATTAATATCATCACTACAACTTATAAGGATCAGTGATACTAAAACAATGCTTCTTGTAATAAAAAATGAGATTTTCATGATAATTAGTTGATTTGGTTAACAATATGGATGTTCCGACTCTTCAAATGTTCCTATTTTTTAGCTGTAAACAAAGAGTTGTATATGAGTCATTTATAAAAAAAGAGTCGCGTTTTATAAAACACGACTCTTTTTTATTTACTGTATATATTTGATAACCAGAAGCTTGATTGTTTTGTGTAACTACCTACAAAGGGCTATCTTTAAGTGTCTTGTTTTCAGTGACACATATCATCTTTTATATAGACATATAATGCATATATATTTTAGAGACTGTTTTCTTCAATTATTTTTAGGGGTGTTTATGCTGCCGTTTATATATGGACAAGCAATTTCAGATTCTCTTACCCAAAAAGCATATGAAGAATTACAGAAAGGATTTTTGACTCATTATATTAAAAAAGATACCGTTCAGGCTATATTATATGCTAATGTTTATCTTAATAAAGCTAGAAAAGATAAAGACCAAACGTATTTGGTAAGTGGATACTATTATAAAACATTATTAGAAGATAATGATGATAATAGGATTGCTCTTTTAGATACTATCATTGACCTTTCTAGAGATTTTACAAACAAAAACTTCCCTACGATTAGCTATTATGATAAAGGCGCTTATTACCATAAGCGTGGCCAATTTAAATTAGCTCTTGATAATTTTCTAAAAGCATTGACATATAATAAAGGCACCAATAAAGAATACTTGGAATTTTTATTAAACCAAGCTATTGGAATTTTAAAAATTGAAATTGACGAAAATGAAGAAGCTCTTGTTTTAATTAAAAGTTGTTGGCAATATGTAGTGGATAATAATTTTAGAGAAGAAAACCCTAAGATGTATTTTAATGTATTACACTCATTGGCAAACTCATATAGAAAAACAAACTTCCTAGATTCTGCAAGAGTATATACACGTTTAGGTTTAATAGATGAAAATACAGCTAGAGGAGGTGTAAATTATAATAAATTTTTACTGCTCAATGGGATTCTTGAAACCTATACAACGAATTATAAGGAAGCAGAAAATCAATTGTCACAAGCCCTATCAAAGTTTGATAATAAAACAGATAAAAGATTATTATCTGCTGGATATTATTTTTTAGGAAAAACGAATTTATTATCCGGAAAAGAAGATAAAGCCATACTATATTATAAAAAAGTGGATAGTCTTTTTAAGGTCAATAATGATATTCTTCCAGAGCATATAGGAGGTTATCAGTATATTATAAAATATTATAAGGAAAACAATAATATAGAAGGAGAATTAGAATACACTCAAAGACTAATTACAGTCGATAGTTTTCTAAACAAAAATTATAGAACATTAAATAAAGAGATTATAAAGCGATATGAAATACCAAAACTAGTAGAAGGTCGTGATATACTTATTGGTAAATTAAAAAACGATCAAAAAAAATCAAAACTTTATAACATCATAGGATTTGGAGCCCTATTCTTAATTCTTGGAGTAGCCATTTTTCAATACAAAAAAAGACGTCTTTATAAAAAAAGGTTTCTAGATATCATTCATAAAAGTGATGACGAGGTAAAAAAAGAACTACTAAAAAATGAGGTAAGAGAAGAGCCTATAGAAATACCACAAGAAACCATAGATGATATTTTAGAAAAATTACAAACCTTTGAAAAAAATGAAGAGTATATAAATGTCATGGTGACATTACATAGTCTAGCAGATAATTTTGGTACTAATAATAGTTATTTGTCAAAGGTGATAAATCATTATAAAAAAATGAGCTTCTCAACATACATAAAACAATTGCGGGTTACCTATGCATTTAACAGACTAAAATTAGATACTACATTCAGAAAATATACGGTAAAGGCAATAGGACAAACCTGTGGTTTTAAAACCGCAGAATCTTTTTCCAAAACATTTTTTAAAGTATATGGCATTTACCCTTCTTATTTTATCAAACAAATAGAAAAAATAAACAGCTGATATATAGTGGTTAATGCCTATAAATAAGTCGGCTTTTATAAATGAAGACCAACAGTTGTCTAAAGACCCTAGATGGTATGATAATTCTACATAAATTTATAATGAACTAAAAATCAAACCATCATGAAAAAATTAAATGCAACATCAGAAGAATTGTCTTTAAAAAGAACAAAAATTGCTAGATTAAACAATGCACAAATGTCGCAAATTGCTGGAGGAAATCAACCAAATGTATCCACAGAAGAAATTCTAACATCATCATGGAAATGTCTTACGAGTCTTACTACTGCTTTTGTTGACGCATTGACTAGTGATTAGTAATCATCTTAAAAAACATGTTAAGAGCCCTATACACTAGTGTATGGGGCTTTTTATATAGGAATAGTACGCTTTCACGTAAGTGGAGTTCATACTGAGCTTGCCGAAGTACGAAAGCGTATACCCATATATAAGAATCTTTATTTTTTTGAGTTATACTATGTATGAAGAAAATAATACTCCTTGTTGGAGTTCTCACGATTGCAGTACTTGTATTTCTGACGGTTTCTAAAGAAGGAAAGACTATAAAGAGTGTCGTGACATCGTATGTTGCGACTCCTTCTTCTCTTATTAATAAAGAAGGGCGAACCATAAAGACACGTATTAAAGTCCCTGAAGCGTTTACAAGAATACTCCCCGAAGTACAAACGTTTTCTCATTATATTCAAAATTATGAACTTAAAGAAGCCAGTGCTCAAGTCATTAATTATGATGGAGATCCTTATATATTCCAACAGGGTCATGTAGGTGTGCTAGAAGTTCCTGTTCCCTCTAATGGATTACAACAATGCGCCGATGCACTCATCCGTTTGCGATCAGAATACTTGTGGTCAATAAATAAGAAAGATGAAATAGGATTTACCTTTACAAGCGGACATTATTGCTCGTGGAAAAAATACGCAGAAGGATACCGCCCTAAAATCAATGGGAATAAAGTGACGTTTTCTAAGACAGCTGCAGCCAATCATTCTAAAGAAAATTTCTATAAGTATCTGAACCTTATCTACACCTATGCGGGGACGTATTCTTTATCTCAAGAATTAAAAAAGGTAGCGATCCATTCTGAAATAAGGATAGGAGATCTTTTGATCTATCCGGGGTTTCCTGGTCACGTCATGATGGTGGCAGATATTATTGAAAATCAGCAAGGAGAACGACGTTTTGCTTTTTTTCAAGGAAATACACCAGCACAAAGCGTACACATCATTAAAAATGTATCTAATACAACGATGAGTCCTTGGTATGACCTTAAAGGGAAAACATCATTAGGCACGCCTATTTATACCTTTTCGAGCTTTGAAATGGTGCGGTTTAAGTAATACATAGCTTCTAAAAGTTCTATTTTTCTTCATCTTATTCTTTGGATGTAGAACGATATCGAGTGTCCATTACCGTTTATAGATTCAAAAGCACCTTTCCCATATTAAATATGGTAGGGGTTTTCTTCTTGGCGTAGTATTGCCCTTGTATTCAAGATGCTACGGCACACCCTTACTTGAATCATAATTCCCCCCTTTTTTACTGAATTCTGAAATACAGGTGGAAGCCGAAAAACCTTTGTTAAAAAGAGTAGGCGCTTTTAAAATTTATAAATTATGTCAAATACATCAGCAGATGAAGCCATGGAGCAATTAGGGAAAGTGCAAAACATTGGTTTCGTAGGTTTCACATCAGACCTTGTAAGCAATGTTTACGAAACTGTCGTTAAGTCTTCCATTGAGCAACTCAAAACGTATTCCGAAATAGTAGCTGAGGTTGCAAAACCTTTAATTGAGTATCAAAAAGAGGTTATAGGAATTAGCTCAACCGACTTTAATGGGCTTAATGTCGAAGACAAAAATTTGTTAGACAATTATATTCAAGAAGTGTTAGGATTAACTTT
>JBLHOX010000059.1:0-10928 GCA_047623725.1 Dokdonia sp.
CCTGTGGTAAGAATATCATCTACCAGTAAAATGTGTTTTCCTGCAAGTGATTGATTTTCTAGTATTGAAAACGCATCTAAAACTTCATCACTTCTAGAAAAACGACCTTTAAAAACTTGCGTCTTGGTATTTTTTGATTTGATCAAAATATGATCTATATGAGTGGCTTCAAGATGTTTTGATAACGCAATAGCAAATCCAGTTACCTGATTATAACCGCGTTTTTTTCTTTTTTTTGGGTGCATAGGAACAGGAATCACTACATCTATATCTCTATAGGCAGGTAATTGAGATAGTTCTTGGCCTAGCCAATTTCCTAAAAAAGCACTTATCTCTTCTTGACCTCTATATTTGAGGTTGTGCAATAGTGCTTGAACAGGTCCTTTCTTTTCAAAATAGAATAATGCCGTTGCTTGCTCTAGCATTATACGCCCATAAAATACTTTTTGAATAAGCTTATCGTTATACAAGTGAGATTGAGTAAGGGGTAAATAATGCCTGCAACGTGTGCAAATCATATATTCTGATGCCTGTAAGCTTTCAGAGCACCCGTGACAAGCCTTTGGAAATAAAAAATAGCGTAGTGATCGCAACATGCATTTGTTATTTTTTTTCTAATTTAACCACTTTTCCAAGAATACAAAACATCTATGAGTACTAAAAGTACTAAAAACACACTTCTTTTACTTACCATACTACTATGTATAGTTGTGATAAGCTTAGGCGCATATACTGTAAAGTTTTACGGTGAGGTGCAAAAAAATGAATCACAGCTTAAAGAAGAAAAAGCACTTATTGAACAAGAGCTCAAAGAAGAAATAAAAAGATATAACGACGTATTAACCGAAAAAAATATATTAGCAAACGAACTCTATGATGCAAAAAAACATTTAGAAGATTTGCAAAAACGCTTAGATAGTAATGAGGTGACACAATCTATCGTGAGAGCTTATAGAATAGAACTTACAAAAATACGTCGTGAGAGAGAACTATTATTTAAACAAAATGATAGTCTTCTTAATGAAACAGAGCGACTCGCAAAACTTCAAGCAGCAACACAAGATGCTTTAGAGAAGGCAACAAAAGCACAAAATACCTTAGAGACGAGTAACAAAGCCCTCACAGAAAAATTAAACCTTGGCGCTCAAATTACAGCCAGCAATATTATAGTACGAGGTGTGATACAGCGTAATAGTGGGAAGTTTTTAAATACCTCAAGAGCAAATCGTGCAAAAATGGTACGCATTTGTTATGAAGTAAATGAGAATAAGTTAGCAAAAGCGAGAGACCTCAATTTTTTTGTACAAGTTCTCAATAGTCAAGGAAAAATGATAGGTATCCCAAGAGAAGAAAAGCTCTCTAATGGGAAAAATATACGCTTTAACTCTCGTACAACCATACCCTACAGTAATAAGCCTTTTAATGTGTGTGAACTCGTACTGCCAGTACAAACTTTTAAAGAAGGAACATATACGGTGAATGTATTTAATGAAGACAGACTTTTACTCACTTCGACACTTGACTTAAAATAACACGGCTTCCATTTCTTCAAATTAAGCGGTATCCCTATTTTTGCGATCTTATAATAAGAAGTTACTCCTGTAACATCTTATATGGATGTATACGCTTTCGCGAAAGCGTATAAAACAACAAAACAATAGAGCAACAGCACAAAAGAAATACGAAATAGATTATGGCTAAGCAAGAAGATCAATTCAAGAAAGTAATCTCTCACGCAAAAGAATATGGATATATTTTTGGAAGCAGTGAGATTTATGATGGATTAAGTGCAGTATATGATTATGGTCAAAATGGCGTTGAGCTTAAAAAAAATATACGCGAGTATTGGTGGAAAAGTATGGTACAGATGCATCAAAACATCGTAGGACTTGACGCGGCTATACTGATGCATCCTAAAACATGGAAAGCTTCTGGACATGTAGATGCTTTTAGCGATCCTCTTATAGATAATAAAGACTCCAAAAAGAGATATAGAGCAGATGTCCTTATAGAGGATTATGCAGAAAAATTGAATATCAAGGCAGAAAAAGAAATAGCAAAAGCAGCAAAGCGTTTTGGAGATAGTTTTGATAAAGATCAATATGAGGCTACAAATCCTCGTGTGATGGGCTATCGTGAGAAACAAAAAGATGCGACAGCAAGACTTGCAAGATTGCTAGAAGCAGAAGACCTTGCAGGTGTAAAATCTCTTATTGAAGAATTAGAAATCGGGTGTCCTGAATCAGGATCAAAAAATTGGACCGATGTACGTCAGTTTAATTTGATGTTTGGAACAAAATTAGGAGCCTCTGCAGAAACTGCTATGGATTTATACTTGCGTCCAGAAACGGCACAAGGTATTTTTGTAAACTTCTTAAATGTCCAAAAATCTGGAAGGATGAAAATTCCGTTTGGAATTGCTCAGACAGGAAAAGCTTTTAGAAATGAGATTGTAGCACGTCAGTTTATCTTCCGTATGCGAGAATTTGAACAAATGGAAATGCAATTTTTTGTACGTCCAGGAGAAGAGATGAAGTGGTATGACTATTGGAAAGAAACACGTTTGAAATGGCATACCTCATTAGGGCTAGGAGAAGAAAATTATCGTTTTCATGATCACGAAAAATTAGCACATTATGCAAATGCAGCGGCAGATATAGAGTTTAACTTCCCTTTTGGATTTAAAGAGTTGGAAGGAATACATTCTCGTACAGATTTTGATCTTAAAGCTCATGAAGAGCATTCTGGTAAAAAGCTACAATTTTTTGATCCAGAACTTAACAAAAATTATGTTCCTTATGTGGTTGAAACCTCTATAGGTCTTGATCGTATGTTCTTAGCAGTGTTTTCTAAATCATTGCAAGACGAAACATTAGAAGATGGTACTTCTAGAGTCGTTTTAAAATTACCCTCTATACTTGCTCCAGTAAAAGCGGCCATCCTACCACTTGTTAAAAAAGATGGATTGCCAGAAATTGCACAACAAATTGTAGATGATTTAAAGTTTGACTTTAATGTAATTTATGACGAAAAAGATGCCATAGGGCGTCGTTATCGTCGTCAAGATGCTGTAGGTACTCCCTTTTGTATCACAGTAGATCATGATACTGTTGAAACACAAACAGTTACTATAAGATATCGTGATTCTATGAAGCAAGAGCGAATTGCTATAAAGGATATTAAAGGAATTATTGAAGAGCAAGTGAGTTTTAAGAACTGGATGTTTTCATAAAACTATTATGCATACATAGTTAAAACGGGTAATTGTGTGTCTTTTTGTGCGGTATTTAAAAAGAAATTAAGTAAATTTAGCAACTTTTTAACAAATACTTTATACTAATTAGACTAAAAAACTACACACGATGAGTAAGTTGACGACACTAGTGGTAGTAGCATTATTAGCCTTCGGCTTTAATGCAACTGCTCAAGAAAAACACCAAGCAACAAGGCATGGTAAAATGGCTGCGCCAATATTGGTTCCCAGTATAGCAGATCAAATTAAGAATGGTACTGTAAAGTATGCAGATAATACACCTCAGTTAGGTCACGCAAAAGGTAAATCAAGTAGTGTTGTTGTCCCAGGAAAAGGATTTCCAAAAGGCCCAGATGCTTTATTAGATCAACAACGTAATGCTGTGCAAACTCAAATGAGAGCGCCTAGTCTTATATTTACAGCAGATATATCACAAGCTACACCTTCTGATCCAACTGGAGCAGCAGGAGTAAATCAATATGTGGCGGCGTGGAATAGTGCTTTCAGAATTTTTGATAAAAATGGAAACCCTGAAACAGCAGAGCTTGCTTTGGGAACTATTTTCCCTGGAAACAATATTGGAGATCCAATTGTCTTTTTTGATGCAGAAGCAGACAACGGAGCTGGAAACCCTAAAGGGCGTTTTGTAATCACAGAGTTTGACAATAATCCTAATGGATTTAATGTAGCAGTATCTACGGGTCCTGATGCAATGCAATCTGCTTGGAATGTATATACTACAGGTTTTGGAACAGGATCTTTTCCTGATTACACGAAGTTTTCTGTATGGGGAGATTCTTATATAGTAACTGCAAACATTAACGCTACAGAAAGAGTTTTTGCTGTAGAGCGTAATGAAATGTTACTAGGTAATGCTGCACAATTTGTAGGGTTCCCATTACCGGGTATCGCTACAAACGGTTTTTACAGTCCACAAGGATTTCATATTACAGATGATCAACATCCACCAGTAGGTACACCAGCACCAATTATCTACATGCAAGATGATGCTTGGGCAGGAGTTGCTGCAGGAGATGATCACTTACAGATTTGGGAAGCTACTATAGACTGGGCAAACCCAGCAAACCACTCGATTGTTTCTGCACAAGAAATAGGAACGGCAGAAGGTTTAACACCATTTATATCTGTTTTTGACGGAGGAAGTTTCTCAAACAGACCACAACCAGGAGGTCCAGATCTTGATGTATTACAGGCTACTGTAATGAATCAAGTACAATATAGAAGATTCGGAACTCATAACTCTGTAGTACTTAATTTTGTTGTTAATGCAGATCCAGCTAATGAATTAGCAGTAGTTCGTTGGTATGAATTAAGACAACCAACAGGAGATGATACTGAAGATTGGGAAATTTTTCAAGAAGGAACCTATATGGCTCCAGGAGGTAGAGATGCTTACTCTGCGAGTATGGTAATGAATTCAGAAGGAGATATTGCTATGGCATATTCTTCATCATCTGCAACAGATCAGATTTCTATACGTTATACAGGACGTCAAAGTGATGATGCACTTAATGTAATGACATCTGCAGAAGAGCTTATCGCTCAGAGTACTGCTGCAAACCCTTCTAATAGATTTGCAGATTATGTACAACTTACTATTGATCCAGTAGATGATTCTTTCTGGCATATCGCAGAATATTTTGAGCCTTCTCGTCGTGATGTAGTAGCAAACTTTGAATTAATAGAGCCAATGCCAGATGATATTGGTATTATAAGTATCGATAGTCCAACGGATGGTGTACTTACAAATGCTGAAGATATTACAGTTTCTATTAGAAACTTTGGTAATAATGATGTTACAAATCCAATGGTTCAGTATTCTATTGATGCAGTAGATTCTCCAGCAGAGATGTTTGCTGGTACAATTACAGCAGGTTCTACTGAAGTATTCACATTCGCAGCTACTGCAGATCTTGGAGTAGATGGTCAAACGTATGAGATCATTGCAACGACACTTCTTGCAGGAGATTCTAATACAGACAATGATGCATTTACAGTAACGGTTACAAATGCTGCACAGTCATGTATTCCTACAACTACAGGTGGTTGTAATGTAGATGGTATAAAACGTTTTGTTTTAAATACTATTGATGCTGATGATGGAGGAAATGGTTGTAATACAGAACCTTCAGGTAGTCCTCAAGGATATTCTGATAGAACAGATCTTGAAACAATTTTATTTAATGGAGGAGGACAGAACGAATATATACTTCAAGCTCAACAAAACTGGACTGGAGGTCCTGGAGTATCGGCTCTTTCTGTTTGGATTGACTTTAATGACGATGGTACGTTTGCAGCTGATGAACAACTTATCGCTGGTGAATTCTATCAAGAAGTTGCAATATTAGAAGATTTTAACTTAACGATTCCGGTAGGAGCTGCATTAGGCCCTCATACGTTAAGAGCAAAAGGAATTGACACTTCTGGAGCTGGAGATATTAATGATCCTTGTGCTGATTCTCAATTTGGAGAAGTTCAAGATTACACTGTAATTATTGAAGAGCCTTTAAGTGTTGAGGATAACGTTTTTGACAGCTCTGATCTAGCAATCTCTACAACAGATAACCAACAATTCGAAATTAGTTTAACTACTGCTTTTGAAGGGAGAACTGCTATTAGCGTATTTAACCTAGTAGGACAAAGATTAGCTTATAATAATCTTGCAAAACAAGGAAATCAATTTAACTATAACTTAGATATGTCTTATGCAGCAGCAGGAGTATATATCGTTCAGTTTGAAGCAATTGATGGGGGAAGTCCAATAACAGCAAAAATTCTTGTAAAATAAGTAATATTTAGCTTATATAAAACAAATATTAAAAGCTCCGTCTTCTAAAATGACGGAGCTTTTTATTTTTAATACTGTATAATGTTTGCAGATATTAAAGATGAAATTCTTAAAGTATTGATGAAATATTGATAGTTTCAGCTTTTTTTTGATACATTTATGACTTATAAATCCTATTAAAATAATATACTATGATTAAAAAACTAAAATTAGCAATCATTGCATTGCTTGCCCTTGGCTTTCAGGCAACGGCTCAACAAGAGACCCAAGGAGGTAGCTTAAACTATGTAGGGGAAGCCGCATCTATGCGTATAGTCCCATCAATGTCTTCTAGGGCAGGACAATTAGAGCGTGCTCCAAATTGGAATGGTTTAGAACCTCAAGATGGTAAATATGTTAGAGGAGTAAAAGCTAACGTAGTACCTGGAAAAGATCCTCAAACAGAAAATGACCAACTTGCCGCTAATCCAGGAAGATTAGATAAAGCAATAAACTTAAGCAGATCTTTAGAAAACGATTTTGTTGTAAATAATAATGTAGGTTCTCCATCAGATCCTGCGCTAGCTGTAGGACCAAACCACGTATTTATTGTATTCAATACGGGGCTTATCATATACGATAAGGACGGGAATGATCTTACAGGACCTTTAAATGTAAATAATATCTTCTCAAATGGGGGGTGTTGTGATTTAACAGTTTCTTACGATAATGCAGCAGACAGGTGGGTACTTACGTACTTATTTGTAGGAGCAGGTATGGAACTTGCGGTTTCTGATGGTCCAGATCCAACAACTGCAAACTGGACGTTGTATTCATTCCCTCAAGTATCTGATTATAACAAATTATCAGTATGGCGTGATGGATATTATATCACTGATAACGGACCAAACGATGTTTGGGTTATAGATAGAGATGCAGCACTAGCTGCTGATCCAGGTGCTAGTATTCAAGGTTTTGTTGTAAATGGTATTTCATCTCCAGCTGGAGGATTTACAAGTTCTCAAGTAGCAAATATTACGGATGATGTTATGCCTACTACAGGAGGGGCTCCTCTTGTATTTATGCAAGATGACGGTTTTCAAGGTGTAACAGAAGATGCAATTTCTATATGGACTATAGATGTTGATTTTGATACTCCAGGAAACTCTTCAGTTTCTGCACCAGTAGATTTTCCTGCAACACCTTTTATCAATGTTTTTGACGGAGGAGGTTTTAGTAATCTAACACAGCCAGGAGGAGGTATCGCTATTGATGCACTTCAGACTACGATTATGAACCAGACACAGTTCAGAAAATTTGCTGGACATAATTCTATGATTTTTAACTTTGTAGTAGATCTAGATGCTACTGGAGGAGAGCTTGCAGGTATCCGTTGGTATGAATTTCGTCAAGCAGTTGATGGAGGTGCTTGGACAATGGAGCAAGAAGGTACATATGCTGCACCAGATGGAAGACATGCTTGGAATGGAAGTATGGCAATGGACAATCAAGGTAATATAGGTATGGGATATTCTTCTATGGCTGGACCTGACACACCAAACCCTACAGCAAATAGAGTAGGTGCTTTTTATACAGGACAACTAGGTAGTGCTGATCCTGGAGTAATGAATGTTGCTGAAGAATTTATTGGAAGAGCAGGAAATATTGGAGGTCTTAGATTTGGAGATTACGCAAAAATAGATGTTGATCCAAGTAATGATAAAGAATTTTGGTTCATTACAGAATACCAAAACACAAACCACGTTGCAGTATTCCAAATACAATCAGATTTTAATGAAGATATAGGAGTTGTAAGTATTGATGCTCCAGTAAACGGAGATTTATCTGCTCCGCAAGATGTGACAGTAACAATTTTTAACTTTGGTCTTAATGACGCAACAGGATTTGATGTTACATATTCTATAGATGGTACAACAGTATCAACAGAAGCATTTGCTGGAACAATTACCAGTGGAACTAGTGATCAGTTTACATTTGCAACGCAAGGAGATTTTTCTGTAGTAGGTCAAACGTATGAGATTACAGCATCTACAGTTTTTGCTGCTGATGAATTTGCAGATAATGATGCTACAACAAGAAACGTAACACACCTTAATCCTGATGATGTAGGAGCAATAAGTGTTACAGCACCTATTTCTGATGCATCACAAGTTACTATTGAAATTGAAAACTTTGGTACAGATACACAAACATCTATTCCTGTATTCTATACATTAAATGGAGATCCAGCAGTACAAGAAACATATACAGGTTCTATTGCTTTTGGAGCAACAGATACGTATACGTTTACAGCTACTGAAGATCTTTCTGCATTAGGAGATTATGTATTTATTGCAGGTACAGAGCTTCCAGGAGATGCTGATGACACAAATGATGATACAACAGCGACGATTACAAATAGTATTTGTGAGCCTACGTCTAACTGTGCTGGATTTGATGATGGAGTTACACAATTTGAATTAGCAGATCAGGATTTAGCTCCTAACTGTGGAAATAGCCCAGCAGGATACAGTGATGATACTGACATCGTTTTTAACTTTGTACTTAATGAAAATCCTTTTGAAGGAGTTTTACAGATGGGATTTGCAGATTCTGTATTTGCACTTTGGATTGACTTTAATGACAATAACACTTTTGAAGCAGATGAATTAATAGCTAACGAATTTGTAGCAGCAGCAAATGCTGACTTTGCATTTACGGTAGATTTTACAGCTGTTGGTGCAGATGTTACTACTGGAATGCATAGAATGAGACTAAGAGGAGAAGACGAGAGTACTGCTGGAGATGTATTAGATCCTTGTGGTGATTTAGCATTTGGTAGAACAAATGACTATACAGCTAACATTAGTGGTACTTTAGGAACAACAGATGAGTTATTTGCTGGTACAGATTTACAAGTACACTCTTTAGGAAATGATCAATTTGAAGTAGTGTTTAATAACACTTCAAGTTTCTCTGAAAAACTTCCTATTTCAGTATATAATACATTAGGTCAAACATTAGCATACTACACTGTTGATAATAATGGTGCTGGTTATACAAAAACAATAGATATGTCTTATGTATCTAATGGAGTTTATTTTGTAAAAGTTGGTACTGATGATTTAAATAAAGTAAAAAGAATTATAGTAGGAGCTAAATAATTTACTCCAAATAATACTAATTTAAAAAGGGTGAAAGCTATGCTTTCACCCTTTTCTTATTTATAAATTTATCCTAAAATACACAAGATAATTTTCTCTATACGCTTTCGCGAAAGCGAACCAAAAACGATAAAACCTTATTTGTTTTGATTATTTATATGAGTATAATACCACTTAAAACTTAAAATAGCATAAATAATTAGTTTTTAGAGTACCTACATATTTCAGGATAAAATAAAACCGTAGCTAAGGCTATGCTTTGATTTTCTATTTCATATAGGCACACTAAAATTCAAATTATTTTTATACGATTTTAAATTATAACTGGTATAACAAGAAAAAAGGTTTAATTCAAAAGCTGAACTAAACCTTTATATGATGTTATTATTATTATATCCTTTACGGGAATGTAGTCGTATTATTTTGCTGCTCGCATCTCTTCTATAGATACAGGGTTTGCTTTGTTACAACGATTCATCATACGCAGCCCTCTAAATTTAAAATAAACAGCCATCCCATCTTTTTTATAACCGTCTTCCAGGTTAATAGGATCATAAAACAATCCATCTTTTAGTTTGATCGTATATTCACAATCATCTTTCTCTTTTGAATAGGTAATCACACCACTTATGTATCCAGTTGGGTCAAACGCTTCTTCGGTTACTTTTTGTTCCATGTTATCTTTAGCCACTTCTTCTGTGTTTTTGCAGGAAGTAAAGCATAATAATGCTGCTGTTCCTAATAATAGTAGTGTAGTTTTCATAATCGTTAGGTTTTAAAAATTAAAGGGCGTAAAAATTTTAGAATAAAGCTTTTAATTGAATGCTTCCTGTATGTATCGTTCTAGAATCTTCACTTTTTCTTCCAAAATAAGAGATGTTTACATCTAAAAATTTAGTCAATCTTTTCTGAGCGATAAGGTTCCAAGTAAAATTGGTACCTGGTTGTAAACCTTCTAGTATTTGATACGCCACAGGACTAAATGCACTGCCGTCAAATTGATTGTCTATATAATTAAACTCACCCATAAGTGATAGCTTCTCTCCATCTGCAATTGCAAAAGAAGTGCCAAAATTATTTTGCTGTAATGCTTCTAGCCCTCCATTTGTATTTTCCTTGTCTTGATAGGTATAAAATAAAGAAACTCTGGAGGTCTTACTGATGAGGTAAGAGATCTTAGGATTCACAGTAGCATTATCAATACTAAAATTACGAGAAGGGAAATTTTCAGCAACGCTTTCAGTAGTCCCTATTTCTCCTTTAAAATTAAAAAGCCAACTTTCTTTTATCTTATGTAAGAAATTAATCTGATGACTTTCAAGTTCATTATCCTGAAGCCCTGTAGATAGTAAATTGGTTGATTTGTTAGAGATATAATTATACGTTGTCGTGTAGGTTTGTTTTCCGCGATTAAACGTTAGCGCATTTCGAAAGTTTAAACCTAAGCCTATCTCATTTTCATCTGTTTCAAAAGGATTGATTGTAAAGCGTTCTCCTTCACGTAAAGATCTTCTATCAATACTGTAGTTGGTTTGGTTGTAAAAACGCGATAAAAACTTCTTGAGACCCTTTGAACCATTCCATTGTTGAGGATTAATAGTGAGTTGGCTACTTAATTTATTTTGATGCGTCTGTAAGAAAACCTGATTAGGAAGTAACACGCGTATAAAATCTGCTTCATCTTGAAATTGTGATATCTCAAATTCCTCTAGTTGTTGTACAC
>JBLHOX010000060.1:0-10786 GCA_047623725.1 Dokdonia sp.
ATATACCTTGCTAAATTTTTGTTTTGATTTAAAAAACTTGCTTGAGGTGTTTTATGAGTAACACTAGATATAGCAATACTTCTTTTTAATTTGTGAGTTAAACTAAGAATGCTCTTTACATTATTTTTTAAAAGATGGTCTCTAATAGCCGATTCATAAGACTGTGTAAATACTATTAAATCTGTATTACTTACATCCATAGTTACATGAGAGCGTGTAAGGCATAATATAGGTGTAGTACTTATACTTTTATGTTTACACAGTGTATGAACTAGATCTTGTGGATTTCTAAAATAAAAAATGAGGAGTGCTGGCGCTAAAGATTTTGCTATATGTAGACTATCAGGTATTCGGGTTGCTGTTACAAATGAATAATGGTTAAATCCTTTTAAGCTTCTTATAATAGAAACTAAAGAAGAGGAGATGTCACTTCCAATAAGGATATATTCATTTTTTTCCACGAGCATTATTAGAATACTTTAAATTGTTTATTGCATCTATTTTATCGTTACATACGTTAGAATTGAGTGCGCTCTAAACGACTTAAACATAATAAAAATACATCCATGTATACTTAAGATATTAATGTACCTGAAAGTATGAGAAAAAAAATAGGTGTCTATACGTAAAAACACCTATTTATAAAATTGATTTATAAATAGGTGTTTTATAGCATAAAAAAGCCCCTTCAAAGAAGAGGCTTTTAAATATATGAAATTGTATAAGTTATTTTACAATCAATTTCTTGACGACCGTTTGGTCTTCACTTACGATTTGTATAAAATACATCCCCTTAGAAAGGTCACTTATAGTAAATCGTTGTGATTGATTAAAATTACTGAGATCTAATTGTTGTACTTTCTGTCCAGTTAAATTAATAATCGTTGCTTCCAGTAATTGCTTACTACCTGAATATCCTAAGGTAATCTCCTTAGAAGCTGGATTAGGATATAAGGTAATAGCATTTGCATCTATTACTTCATCTTCTATACTTAATACATCCCTTTCTTCAAACACTACGATAAAACGATCTGGCTGAATTCCTTTGGTCGCTGTAAACGTATATGGAGATTCTTTAAGATTTGTAATGGTATTAAGAAGATTATCTATAACATATATAGGAGCTTCTTCAAGCCCTGTTCCTTCAAAACGGTCTATACTGATCGTATACGTTTCTTCCGTTTCTACGGTAGTAGCAAACCCTAAATCTAGTGCTATTTGTGTATTGAAAGTTTCACGACCTTGAATTGCTAGATACTCTCCATCTAGGTTTGTAAACAATGATAAGAAGGTTCCTAACCTTTTAGTATCATACCCATTATCAAATTCAGGGGTTGCAAGATCTGTAAATCCAACGGCAGCTTGTGAAGTCGCATTTTCATACGCAGATGTTGTTAAATTTAACCAAAGCCTATCAAAAGTAGGATTGGATACTGCTTCATTACTTCTAAAGCCATCATTATTTCCAGTAACCCTCATACTGTTAGTAAATACAACAGGTGTATTACTCATCGCTTCAGATTGTAACGCTTTGATACCAAATCCATGCCCAGATGCCATAAATTGTCCTGGCTCAGTAGGTCCGCCAGTATTTACAGCGACTGTTCCCATCATGGCATTTCTAATAGAAATATCATTCATAGAAAAATTACTCGTTCCTGGACCAGGTAATGCAGACGTAGGATTGGTAATATGATCCCAGTAATACACCTCATTTACAGCATCATTTGCAGTTATAAATGCATTCACATCAATAGCAGATGCGTATGGGTTTCCTAGCAAGTTATAATTATTAACTGTTGCTGGACCATTATAATTAATAGGAACTGTGATCGTTCCAGAATGTAAGGTTCCTTGCGTGTAGGTTAATGTATACGCTCCATCTCCAACATTTGGTGCTGGTTGAGGAAAAACTAATTGACCTATACCTGCTGCTGGTAACGCTGTGCTTCCTGTGACTGGTAATAAATAATCATTATCATCATCAATGAAGTTTTCTGCTCCTGCATATTCTGGGAACGTCATAAGGTCTATAGCAAAAGGCACAAAGTTACTTGGTATAATACTAAAGACAGCTCTAGAATTTCCATAAACACCATCTCTGGTTTCTGCACTCATCGGACTACTCATCGCTACGTAATTACGGTCGTCTATGCTTGGTGTTATTTTACTGACACTAATAGAACCATTATTGGTTGTAATCGCATCTTCATCAATCTGCACTACACTTCCTTCATTTTCTACAACCAAGGTCCCGTCTACAACAATATTACCCGCTACACTTAGATGGTCTCCATCTCGTATCGTTAATGTTTGATCGGTATCTACCTGACAAGAACATGCGGTAATACTTCCTAATCCTGGTGTTGATGTATCATAATCATCACGTATCATAGCCATTGAAGTCCCTGTAGGATCTCCATTATCCCATGCACCACCTATAAACTCTGTTGTATTTAATGCACTCCCTGTAACTGTTACTTGAGCAGTACACGTATCTTCATTCCCTAGACTATCAGTTACTGTAATCGTTACTGTATTTACTCCTAAATCTTGACATGTAAATATACTCTGACTTAGACTCGTTGTAATATCACCACAAGAATTGATTAATGAAGCGCTAGCTCCTGAAAAGGCTGCAGATCCATCTGAATTTTGTAATGTTTCACTCCAATTATTAGAAGCAAATTGTCCAGTATATCCTGGAGAAAAATTAGTAAAAGTACCAGAAGCATTACCAAAACCATTATCTGTGGTAAATGCAGCAAAACCAAAAATTTGTCCAGCTGTGATAGCAATACTAAAATTACCATTTTGTGAAGCTGCAGATGCATCACTTAATGGAAAATATGCAGCGTCTATTATAAATCCAATATTATCAAAATTACCTGTACCATCTGAAGTAACAAACTGCCAGTCAAATGAAACTGTAACATCCTCTGTCGCTGTAACAGATAGTACTGAAAATCCTTGACTACCTCCACCACCAGGAGTATTATTTCCTCCTACGACTACGGCACTTGTTGGAGTTAATGGGTCAAAAATTGCAGTTCCATCTGCCCCGATAGCAATGCTAGCATTTTGACAAGCTGACAACTGCGGTAAAACTTCTGTAACGGTTATGGTATCTGTATCAGAAGCCATCATTCCATTACAATCTGTAGCATTATATGTAATTGTGTGTACCCCTACTCCTGCTGTTACGGGATCAAATGTAAATGTAGAACCATTACCATCATCTGTAACCCCTGAGCCACTATAGGTTCCTCCAGTAAAAATACCTCCACTTAAAGAAGTCGTTCCATTGGCAAGACAAATATCTGTGTCTGTTACATTTAATGTAATTGATGGTACATCAAAAGCGTTTGTATTATCAGCTCTATTATTAGAAGACCCTTGACTAGCACTAAATCCTAGGCCACGGTTTGCAAATGTCTCCCAAATAATACATTGATTTGCGCCATCATACAAAGCAGCATCTGCTGCGAGAATGGCATCCCTACCATCTACAAAACCAGGGCTTGCTGGTTGTAATTTAAGAGCTTCTGTAACAAGAGACAATGAAATATTATTCCCTCCAGTTCCATTATATAAATCGGCATCAAAGCCATATTCATCCATCAGATTTTGAGTAAGGTCGTATAAAAAAGTAGCCCATACTTGCCCCCATGAGTGAGGTGCATTATTCGGATTTGGGGTAGCATTTCCTGGCAATATATTAATTGAAGTATGAACAAATTGATTAGCTCCAGCAACATCTCTATCCCCCGTGTAAGGCGCATCTCTTATTCCAGTGCCATTAATACCTCCAGCAGGAGTCCCACCAAATAAAAATGTCCCAACATTTCTATCAGCGTCAAAGTTAGTAGCATCCATCGTAAGCATATATCCATAATAATCACTCCAACCTTCTCCCATTTGTTCAGCATTATTCAATGCATTAGCGTTTGAAGCTCCACCTGTTAAACGTGAAGAGATTCCATGTGCATACTCGTGTACAATCACTAAATTATCATAATCACCATCATATCCAGGATCAACAAAATCACATACATACATTTGCATTCTAGCATTAGTACCATCAGGAAGCGTAAAGAAATTGGCATTACAGGTACTTCCACCATCTTGAACCTCTGCATTTACACTATCACTACCAGCACCTCCATTACTATAATTATTCTCTTGAAAATTACCACTAGCTTCATCAAAACCGTATTGATACGTTATATCATGAATGATATTAGTCCAATAGAAGGTATTTGTCGTTGCCGCATCTAGAGATCTGTTTGTTGTGTTAAAACGAGGTATTGTAAATCCTGAATCACCATCAACAGCGGTCAAATCAAAAGCATAATCAAATGTAAGTGACGCGCCTCCATCAGGGCTTGTTCCTGGGATATCTGTAGAAGGGTTTGTATCGCCTGGAAGATCATTATTGTTAGCTAAATCTTCATAGGTATGTGTATTATTACCTCTTGTATTGGTAAATTCGGCTCCTGCTGCTCCATTAGTATCATGCCATCCAAAAGGAGATGCCGTAGCATCTGCAGGGTTTGTAACCAATGTACGATTGCCATAAAATGGACTTTCTAATGGTAATGCATACACTCTATACGTTCCATCCATAAAAGCCATATCCTCGGCAAGAGGCCCATAAGATGTATTTTCTACAGAGATATCTTCACAATCAGCTTCAGTATATAATGAGGTGTTAGCATCTTTGGTTTCATGTGCATGATCGTGTTCTCCTATAATATTACAAGAAACCGTAAGGTCATGTTTATCTATAATTTCCCCAGAACTAGCATCTATCCAATAACTCCATACAGAGGATGTTGTCTTTTCTGGAAAAATAACTTCCCAAGCCTTACTTATACTTCCATCTGGAAATAAATAGTACGCTTCTTTCGTTAATATTTCTCCTCCAGCAGAACTATAATCGATATATACTTCATATCCAGGCACGAGTGCAGAAGTATCCAATGTTAAGTTAGCAGGAAACCTATACCCCATTTGGTTCGTTATTCCCTGTATGGCTTGCGTAGCTGTCATAGAGCCCGCGCTTTTTATTTTACTTGAAATATTTTTAATAAGATTCCTATCTATAAATCTAAAAAGTGATCCATCACTTTTTAGATGAACACTCGATTCTGTTCCTTGCACTTCAATGCCACTAATCGCTTGACGATAATATATGTGGTGAATACCACTTATACTACTTATATGTTCACTTGTAATTACATAATCAGTATCCTGATCCGTTAGGACATTACGACTCACCATAGAAGATAGGAATGAACGAACTTCAATTCCATCAGGCAATGTCGTTGGATTTGCTTGCTGTGGTGTATTAAAAAAATCAGCCGGTAATTTAATTTGTGATGTAGACACTGGTTGACTACCAGCAGGTCTTTTTTGGGCTACGAGTGTACTTATTGTTAAAAATAAAATACAAAAAATAGTAATGTGCTTCATATCAGGTTTTTAAAACATTTATACTATTAATCAACATAGATTAAAAGATCATAAAGTCCGACAAAATACACATTTTTTAATAAAAAGTAGTTATTCTAGGCCATTAATGTGCTGCTTAGGTTGCGTTTTTTAAAGTTTCAATCATTACAACATCTTTTTTATAGTATTAAATCCCTTTGTTTTATTCGTTTTCACGAAAGTGAATACATCTAAATGATCATAAACATAGGTGTGTTCATAACCAAAAAAAACCCTTCAAAAAGAAGAGGTTTTTACATATCTAAAATTGTATATATTATTTCACAATCAATCTCTGTAGCTTTCTATTCTCTAGGGACTAACCCTGTGACAGGATCTTTTTGCATGTCAAAATCAGATGCAGCACGTTGCTCAACTGTTCTTTGTTTTTCTTCTATTGATTTTTTTTCTTCCTTCTCTATTTTTAAAGAAGTTAGTGCCTGTGGCTCCGTATCGTTTGTTTCTTTTTCATCAAAATTATAGAATAATAGAAAACAAAATATTCCCAATAAAATAATAGAAATGAATAATATTTTTTTGTTCATGATGTAGCTAAGAGTTTAGGGCTTAGTTCGTAATGAACTACCCCGAGGCAGAGCCATCGAGGTATCAAGCGGAAAAAACTTATTTTTAGTTTTATGAAAACTATCCGTTTTCAAACTTTCCTCTTTGACCCCGAGGTAGAACCTCGAGGAATTCTATAGATTAAAAAATAACTTTTATAGTTATAAATTGTATTCATTAATAATTTGTTAAAAATACATTTTTTTAATCAAAAATCGATGAAACACCAATAAAACAGACAAGTGACGTAAAATAATTAAAAATCGTATTTAAACTCTTAATTATTTCCCCTTAGCACCTTAAAGAAGATCGTTGGGAAGATGGTATAAAAAAAGAGCTATCTACATACGCAGATAGCTCTTTTACAGTTGAGTAAATGGTTACTCTATTTTTTTTGGACTACAAGAGGAGTATTGAGTTTACTACTCATTTCTATAGAAATTGCAGATCTTTCAAATTTCATTTTTCCAGCTCCAGTTTCTAATACACAAGTTGTATCGTGTAACTCTAATATTTTACCGTGTAAGCCACTTTTGGTGATGACTTTATCACCTTTCTTAAGGCCTTTATCAAAACTCTTTTCTTGCTTTAATTTTTTACGTTGTGGTAGTACTATAAAAAATACAATAAACACCGTAAAAAGCAAGAGTGGTCCTATTAATTCGCTCATATATTATTTACTTGCCCCAGCAGCTGGTGCATTTACAAAAGCTTTGATACGTAAAGTTTCTGTACCTTTTTGTGTATTAGCTTTAATCGTAATTGTTTTTGTAATTGCATTTGCTCCACTAGCGTTATACTTTACAAGTAACTCTCCTTTTTCTCCTGGTGCAACAGGGTTTTTAGAATACTCAGGAACAGTACATCCACAAGAACTTTTTGCATCAACAATAACTAAAGGAGCTTTTCCTGTATTTGTAAATGTAAATTTATGCTCTACTGGATTTCCTTTATCGATAGTACCAAAGTCATGTTCAGACTCATCAAAACTCATTACAGGAAATTCAGTTGCTTGAGCATCACGTGCTGCAGCTACTTCTACATTATCTTCTTTTACTTTACTAGTTGCATCTTCTTTACAAGATGTAAAGATCATAGCAGTTAGTACACCTAATACTAGAATACCTTTTTTCATTTTTTACTAATTTTAATTAATATAGTTATGTAACAAAAATACTAAAAATACTCATAACCTAAAGTTAAGAAAACAGGTTTCTAATAAAATTGCTTTTTTCTTAACAAAAACAAATAACTTCTTAGTTATCAAGTAACTAAATAGCCTTTAGAAATAAAACCTACTCGAGTCCTCTTCCTTCTTTCTTAAATTTATTATTTTTTTGGTATTCTTTTACAAGCTTATCCAATATTCCATTGATGAATATACTACTCTTAGGAGTAGAATATTCTTTGGCAATCTCTAAATATTCATTAATGGTTGCTTTTACAGGAATAGAGGGAAATTTTAAGAATTCACACAATGCCATTTTAATCAATACAAAATCAACATCTGCAATACGTTCTTTGTCCCAATTGGGTGTGTTCTTTTCTATTTCTTTACTTAAAAACTCATGATTACTGACAGTACGTTCTAATAAATCTATACTAAATGTCCTATCGTCATCATTTTTAAATAAACTTGGAAGAAAAAGACTTTCTGGAGAATTAGGCTTAATTTTTTGCAACCTTTTTAATACGCTCATATTTACAATAGGAACATCATCTACCCAAGTTAATCTACTATCTTCTATATAATCGTATAGTTTATCATTAGGAGCAATACCTTCTGTATACCATTTTATGACAAAATCTTTTGCCTTTTTAAAATCAGTATCAGGGTTATTCATGTAAGTTTCATAAAACTCACTTGCTATAAGTTCATTAAATATCACAGCCACATACTCATCATCCATACGCCAATTTTTCAATTTTCGTTTGTCTAATTCGTCTTGTAATAGCGTATTATTACTCAACTTTACAAGAACCTCATTGGTGATAAATTTTTGATTTGGTTTTTTTTCTAGCTCTGTAGCAAGAATTTTTTTAGCGTGTTTTTCTGAGTGCGCTTTCGCGAAAGCGTGTACCTCCACCATCATATCTAGCATCAAAAGGTACAGGTTATACACCTGTGCTATACTTTCGTTTACAAATTTACCCTCTACTTGGAGATTGTTATTCTCCTTGCATCCCATAGCATATATGGTTTGCATCACCTTCACTCGAATGTGTCTTCTATTAAGCATAGCTACAAAGAACTTTTTTCTTTTTAATAAATTAAAAAAGGGATTTTATCTGTCTTGATAAAATCCCTGCAAAAATACATGTTTTTGATAGTAGTCTTCCTACTTATTTTGATTTTTACGTGCTTCAATACGTTCTACTGCAACTTTAAGTGCTGCTTGGTGCGTTGTAATGTTGCCAGTCTCTGCTGTACGCAAGATTTCTAGTGTTGTATCATAAATATTTTCTGTCTTCCGAATGATTTCTTGTTTTCCATAATTTTCAAGCTCAGCGTATACATTAATAATACCTCCAGCATTAATTAAGAAATCTGGGGCGTAAACAACACCTCTTTCTTGTAGTTGTGCTCCATGAAGATTTTCATCTCCAAGTTGATTATTTGCTGCTCCTGCAATTACTTTTGCTTGTAATTTTTGGATCGTACTATCATTAATAGTAGCTCCTAATGCACAAGGAGCATATATATCCATAGGGATACTATATACGTCATCACCTCTATAAATCTCAGCGCCATATTTTTTACTTACTTCTTCAAGACGCGCTTCATTGATATCACATATAATAACCTTTCCTCCTTCATTGGTAATATGCTCAACAAGTACTTCTCCTACGTGTCCAATCCCTTGTACAACAACCGTACGTCCTTCTAAATTATCAGATCCATAGGCATATTTTGAAGCTGCTTTCATTCCCATAAACACTCCATAAGCCGTGATAGGTGAAGGGTTTCCTGCTCCTCCTTTACTTTCTGAAATTCCAGTTACATAAGGAGTTACTTCACGTACCAAATCCATATCTGCTGTTTCCATTCCTACATCTTCTGCGGTAATATATCTCCCGCTTAGAGAATGAACAAATTCACCAAAACGTTTCATTAGTTCTGGCGTTTTTTGTGTCTTAGCATCTCCTATAATCACCGCTTTTCCTCCTCCGAGGTTAAGGCCAGTAATCGCACTTTTAAAAGACATCCCTCTAGAAAGACGAAGTACGTCATTTAACGCGTCCCACTCTGTAGCATAATTCCACATACGAGTACCTCCAAGTGCAGGCCCTAGAACTGTATTATGTATCCCAATGATTGCTTTTAAACCTGTATCTTTGTCGTTGCAAAAAACAATTTGTTCGTGATCATTAAAAGAAAACTGTCCAAAAACTGGATCTACTTTTTTTAGTTCTTGCGGGGTAAGTATATCTGCAATCATAGCTGTTTGTATAAAGTAAATATTTTGTATTTTTATCAAAAATACTACGCTAAAATAATGAATAGTTTAATTTGCAGGTGTAAAATTGTTGTTAAAATGAGAATTTGTTAATAAAAGAGAGCAATCCTAATTTGTAAATGAAAGCACTTAAAACTCTAAATCAGTATTTTTTACGTTATAAATGGAGGCTTGTCATTGGTATTTTTAGCATCATTGCAGCTCGCTTTTTTGCAGTTACCGTAGTCAAACTTGTAGGTAAATCTGTAGATGTTATTAAAGCATATTGTAATATAGAAATTACAGACTCCCAGCTGGAAAGTGATCTTATATATTATTTTCTTCTTTTATTAGGAGCCGTTTTTCTATCAGGTCTATTTACGTTCTCAATGCGCCAACTCATTATTGTAGTGTCTCGCTATATAGAAGCCGATCTTAAAGATGATATTTATGCTCAATACCAAAGATTATCATTAGGCTTTTATAAAAAAAATAGGACTGGAGACTTGATGAATCGTATTAGTGAAGATGTTGGAAAAGTACGAATGTATGTAGGACCAGCGATTATGTATATGCTTACCGCGCTTGTTCTTTTTGCCACCGTAATTCCTTACATGTATACAGATGCTCCTAGTCTAACATTATATACACTTATACCATTACCCATATTATCACTTGCTATCTATAAATTAAGTCGTGAGATTCACAAACGCAGTACTATTGTACAAGAATATTTATCCAAACTCACTACATACACGCAAGAATCTTTTAGTGGAATATCTGTTATAAAAGCATATACACTAGAAGAAAACACACAACAAGGGTTTACTACGTTAAGTGATGAGAGCAAGGATAAAAATCTTGACTTAGTAAAAGTACAGGCCTTCTTTTTTCCTTTAATGATTGGATTAATTGGCGCTAGTAATTTACTCGTTATATATATAGGAGGTAATCAATATATAGATGGTGAGATTGAGATTAAAACACTTATAGAGTTTATCATTTTTGTAAATATGCTCACCTGGCCTGTAGCTACAGTAGGATGGGTAACATCTATTATAAAAGCTGCCGAAGCATCCCAAATTAGAATTAATGAGTTTCTAAAAATTGAACCAGAAATTCAAAACAATACAGAAACTGCCACTCCTATAGAAGGACTCATTACATTTGACAATGTGAGCTTCACCTATGAAGACACCAATATTACAGCTCTTAAAAATGTAAGCTTCTCCATCCAAAAAGGAAAAACACTTGCTATCATAGGACGGACAGGGTCTGGAAAATCTACCATA
>JBLHOX010000061.1:0-10678 GCA_047623725.1 Dokdonia sp.
ATTTTCATTCCCACGAAGGTGGATCTCATGTTGTTTTTGAAATAAAAAAAAGAAACATAATTACAATAGGATACTACTCCTCGATCTCCTGTAATATCTTTTCAGAATTTCTTAAAATACTTTTATAACAACGCATAACCACCCAAATAAGAAGGCCGAAAAAGATGAGCATAAAAGGCGCTGCAATCCCTAGTTTAGGATCTAAGGTTTCAAATAAGTCTTCACCATTAAATAACTTGGCAGACAAAGGAATGGTGAGTAACATAAATACAAAGCTCATTCCTATGTTTAATTTCTGGAAGTTGACAAAGTTTTTCTTCCCTTTAGCGTAGGTCTCCATTGTTTCTTTATAACTCATGGTCGTTACATTAACACGCTTCATGGCCTGTATTGTTTTTAGAGATAGGATAGGGAGAATCGCTAGGATGAGCATACATAAAATACCACATATTTGTAATGGTACTGTATCTAACTCTCTAAAGTTTGCAAGGATAGCGACTAGTGCGACATAGCAGATGAGGCCACCCATTTTTTCTGCAGTAAATATTTTATTCCATTGATTACTATATTTTTGTTGTGTCATTTTGAGTATAATTTCGTCTGTTAATTGTTTCTGTTTTTCGAGTTCCTGGCTCATTTGAGACCAGGCTGCTTGCATTTCTTCTAGTTCCATAAGCTTATTTTTTATCTGAATGAAGTGACAAAACTTCGTTATGAGCATTGCAAATACGATAAAACCAAGCGCTTTCTTCTTTTAAGGATAGCATAGCGCTATGGTTAAAGGGGAAAGTGCAACCTAATATTTGGTTTTGATGTAGTTGCGATGTGTAATAGATTTTTTGTTTCATTATTCAGATTTTACTAATTGTGTCCTTAATGTTTCTTTAATACGAGAGATGCGGGTTGCTACTTTACTTCTAGAAAATCCAGTAATGGTGGCAATCTCTTCGTATTTTTTTCCTTCTAATAATAGAAGGATAATTCCTTTGTTAACGTCAGATAGTTGCCGTATCTGAGTATACATTTCTGCAAGACGTTCTTCCAGAATAGGATCATCAGGTTCATATTTGAGATGCAGGTGATCTATTCCTACAGCCGTGCCTTTGCGTTTTTCTTTTCTTAAAAATGTAAAAGCAGTATTTAAGGCAACCCGATACATCCATGTACTTGCTTTTGAGTCGCCTCTAAAGCTATCAAACCCTTTCCATAATTGAAAAACGATATCTTGATACAAATCTTTTTGATTCTCTCGCGTATCACAATAGACTCGTGAGATCTTAAAAATGATCCCTTCGTTTTCTTTTATGAGTTTTGTAAAAGCTTCTTCTTTGCGCATTAAAGATGAATTTGTTCCTGATGTATTTCAGGATATATACTCCATTAGTAAGGTAAAGAATAAAAAAGTCGCAAAAAAGAGCACTTTTTTTTCAAAGTATACTTAAACCCGCATTATGCAATAGAAAATCTATTACAACTTGAAGATGCTTCAAAATATACCGTGACACTAGTTACCCAGTCAAGCTGAGTACAGGTTTTGAGTTTAACCATGGTGCTATGCTAAAACTCAGAAAACGTCATATTTTATCGCTTCTCCAAGCCTCATCACGAAGTTCTATTGCATAATCCAAGTTAAAGCAAATAGTTTTTTCGAAATTTTAGAGGTAGGAATTTTTCTCTTTATCTAGGCGAAATTTTCAAGCATAGCTGTAGCTACGGTTTTAAATTTTAACGACGATAAAGATAAAAAGAACAACTATGAAAGCCGAAAAGCTATTTGCTTTGAATGTATCGTTGTGGAGGCTTTTTGTATTTTCGCTTTAAGCGAAAAAAGAAAAACAAGATATGAGCTGGATAAAAACCATAGGATACGAAGAGGCCAAAGGATCCTTAAAACGTATGTATGATCGTGTAAAAGGACTAGATAACAACATAGATAATGTGTTATCTATACATAGTTTACGCCCACATACGCTTAAAGGACACATGACCTTATATAAAAGTGTTTTGCACAACACAAATAACACATTACCTAAATGGTATCTAGAAGCTATAGGTGTGTATGTGAGTTATCTTAACAAATGTGACTATTGTGTACAACATCACTTAGGAGGGTTTACACGATTGCTAGGTGATGATGCCCGTGCCACTTCTTTTTTTGAAAGTGTACAAAACGATACCGTACATACATTTTTTGATGACCACTATAAAGATGGAATTGTCTACGCACAAAAATTAACGCAAGCACATCATACCATTACCAAAGAAGATATAGACCACCTGAAAAACGTTGGTTTCTCTGAAGGCGAAATCTTAGAAATTAACCAAGTGACCAGTTACTTTAATTATGTAAACCGTATGGTGGTAGGTCTAGGTGTGACGACAGACGGTGATATTATAGGACTCTCTCCCGGCAATAGCGATGAGCCCGATAATTGGAATCATGCGTGAAATGAGTTCTTGAGTTCTTGAGTTCTTGAGTTTAAAACTTTAAAAAGATATTTAAGGTACGAAGAATAAGATTCCCTCCTTCGAGGAAATTAAATTTAATCTATAGAATTCCTCGAGGTTCTACCTCGGGGTCAAAGAGGAAAGTTTGAAAACGGATAGTTTTCATAAAACTAAAAATAAGTTTTTTCCGCTTGACACCTCGATGGCTCTGCCTCAGGGTAGTTCATTACGCTCCCGCCTGCCGGCGAGGCAGGTTCACGAAAGCAAAAACAGCATCAAAACAATTTCCTCCTAGGAAGGCGGTGTGCTGAACTTGTCTAAGTAAGGGTTAGGGAGGTGTAAAATCAATATTCCTTAAAAAAATAGAGTACTACTCTAAAATAGAGTGTTACTCTATTTCTTATCAGACGTTCTGTGTATACTTCTAGTGTGCTTACGCTCTAATTTTTATAAAATAGATACCTATCTTTACGCTCTAAATAACTTCCCATAAAAATTCATGGATTACTTTCTTATTATTACCATACTTGTTGGACTTTCGGCTGTATTTGGGTATATCAATGTGCGATTTTTAAAATTGCCTAATACCATTGGGTTGATGCTTATTACCATTGTGTTTACACTAGCGGTTTTTGCACTAAGTTATTTTGATGCTACCCTACTAGATGCCGAACGTTATATTATCAAGCAGATAGATTTTAGGACCGTACTTCTAGACATTATGCTAAGTTTTCTCTTATTTGCGGGAGCATTACACACTAATTTTGAACAACTCAAAATACAGCGCTGGCCTGTCTTAGTATTTTCGACCTTTGGAGTACTTGTATCTACCTTTTTGGTAGGAACTGTGGTGTACTATTTATTGCCATTATTGGGATTACAAGTAGCCTATATCCATTGTTTATTATTTGGAGCATTAATATCACCTACAGATCCGATAGCCGTTTTAGGTATTTTGAAAAAAGCAGGAGCACCTAAAAATTTAGAAACCAAAATTGTAGGAGAATCCCTGTTTAATGATGGCGTAGGAGTTGTTGTCTTTCTTACCATTTTTCAGATTGCCTCTTTTGGAACAGAAAATATAGAAGTAGCAGAGATTTTTAAATTATTTGGACAAGAAGTTATAGGAGGGATTGTACTAGGAGCCATTATAGGTTGGATTGTATATCGTTTAATGAAATCTATAAATGATTATGATATAGAAGTCATTATTACACTGGCAGGTGTTATGGTTGGAACCGCCATTGCTCACGAGTTTCACCTTTCTGCACCGCTAGCAATGGTCACCGCAGGTTTAATCGTAGGAAATGATACCATACGAGGAACTGCGATGTCTGAGATTACTGAAAGTTATGTAGATAAATTTTGGGAACTCATCGATATTTTACTCAATGCCATACTCTTTGTATTGATAGGAATGGAAATGCTCGTACTTGCTATAGAAGGAAGGTACATCATTGCTGGATTGATCGCCATACCTATCGTTTTAGCTTGCCGTTATGTATCCTTATTGGCACCTATTAATTTCTTTAAAAAACGATTAGATTTTGCACCCAAAACAAACCTTATTATGACTTGGGGAGGATTGCGAGGAGGAATCTCTATAGCACTGGCTTTAGGACTTTCTGATCAGATGAATAGAGAGTTGTTTTTGGTCATTACCTATGTGATTGTTGTTTTTTCTATACTCGTACAAGGACTTACTGTTGGAGGATTGATAAAACGAGTACAAAAGAAAGGATTGGAGTAGGGTTGATTTTTCTTAGGAGAACGTTGATTCTTTTGAAGCCGAATATGTCTTTCCTCCGCCTTAAAAGGTGGCCATATTCTCTAAATAATATCAAGGATACGAGGGCCGGGGAAAAGTGCCTTCGACTTTTCTATTTTAATATCATAAACTATAAACATTTGATTTCGGCCTTCGAAAGATTGTCTTAAAATTTGAAGTGAAGATTCCGTAGAATTTCATACTGTCTGAGCGTAGCGAGTTTAGGAAATTCAGGAATCAAACAATAAATTTAGACAAGGCTTCGACAGTCTAGCCTTTTTTGTTTAGCTCACTGGATTATATTTTTTTAAAAGGATTTCGTGAATCTTCGATTTCTTTTTTTGGTAATGAAAAAAAGAAAAGAAAGAAATGTTTTACACCAATTATTATTTAAAAAGAGCCTAAAGAATTTAAATTATAACATGCTCAGATGAGATATAAAATCAAAGCATAGTTTTAACTACGGTTTTATTTTATATTGAAATATGGGTGTGATAGAAACAAATTATTAGGTGCATTTTAAGTTATAGTTGGTATTAACCTACCCATTTCCCGTTTCCTCATCTAAGTTCGGACACATTCTCAAATAGGGTCGGGGAAATGAAAATTTGATGCTAGTAAAGGCTGAGCTCATAAAACGAGTACAAAAGAAAGAGTTGGAGTAGTAGTATTATTCAAAATAGTATTTATTTTTGCCCGATGCAACCAGACAATTTTACGAATGAATTTTTTGGAATCGGAATTCAAAACGGGAAGACGCCAGAAAACTTAGGTGTCCTTTGGCGAAGTGCCCAAAACCTAGGCGCTAGTTTTATATTCACGATAGGAAATCGCTATGCAAAACAAGCCAGTGACACCCATAATGCGGTAAAATCCATGCCGTATTTTCACTACGACACCTTTGCCGAATTTTACAAACATCTTCCTAAAGGAGCACGACTCGTAGGGGTAGAGATGCATGAGACATCACAACCTCTAGAAACCTTTGAGCACCCACGTCGTTGTGTGTACCTTTTAGGTGCCGAAGATCACGGACTCTCTAAAGAAGCTATTGAAAAATCTCATTTCCTAGTACAATTTCCTTCAGAGTTGAGCCTTAATGTGGCCGTAGCCGGAAGTATCATACTTTATGATAGGACCTGTAATAAGCCGAGATCATAGCCTTAGTTACGGTTTTATTTTATATTGAAGTTTGAATGCAACAGTAACAAATTATTCATCTTATTTTATGTTTTAATTGGTATTACTATACGGTGACTTGAGTGAGCGTATCATACATAAAAGAGTGTAGTGCCCTCATCTCTTTTTTCCCTGCCTCTCTTCCTAATCGACCTGAAAAATATAGCGCGAACCAAAAGATAAAAAGAACGAACATTGTCACCACTGGAAATGTAAATGAAGCTTTTAAAGCAATGTTCGTATACATCCATATACCTGCACCTATAAATAAGGTGGCTATCATAAAATGTAAAAACATAAATAGTGTCCAGACGGTAGGGTTCGGTCCGAAAAGACCTCTAAGTATGGTAGGTTGCTCTTCTATTTTATAGATTTCTAGATGCAATTGTGGTGACCAGAAATGTTGTTTGTGTTTTGGAATCCTAATAAATACGTGATCATCACTGCGGCTTATAATAAAATCAGGCTGTGTCTTAGCGACATCTTCAAATGCGCTTAACACGTTCTCTGGCAACACATCCAGTTCAAGTGAGAATCTAGGACGTAATACAATATCATTAGGCAATTCCATAAGGTTTAAATGTAGCATACGCTGATAAAACAAATGATGATATTTGTCATCAAAGATCTTTTAACAAATCACAAAACGGGATTTCGGTACAATTTTCTTTCTGCCTTTCGGCGAAATAAAACCACTCAATCACCTTACTTCGTACTTTAAAATCACAAATTCCAAAACAGAAACAGAAGCAGAATTCCTTTACTCTATTATCTAGAAGCGTAACGGTCTAGACTCTTTTCTCAAAAAAAACTTCCAACTTCCAACTTCCAACAAATCTCAAATTCCAAACTTTCATCCCAACACCCAACACCCAACATCTAGCACCAAGCACCAAACTTCTCACCTCACACTTCCAAACTCCAACCTCATGCCTTTCACCTCCCTTATTTTGATTTTTAGAAATTGATGTTTCGAATTTAGAAAGTTTACCTTTGCAAAAAAATAAAAGATGGCGGAGCATAAAGCTGGTTTTGTAAATATTATAGGAAATCCTAATGTCGGGAAGAGTACGCTTATGAATGCGTTTGTAGGAGAGCGATTATCTATCATCACCTCAAAAGCACAAACCACGCGTCACCGTATCCTTGGGATTGTAAACGGAGAAGATTTTCAAGTCGTTTTAAGTGATACACCAGGAATTATAAAACCTGCCTATCAGTTACAAGCATCGATGATGGACTTTGTGAAAAGTGCCTTTGAAGATGCCGATGTACTTTTATACTTGGTAGAATTAGGGGAAAGAGAATTAAAAGACGAATCCTTTTTTAATAAAATTCGCGCTGCAAAAATTCCGGTATTATTACTTATTAATAAGATCGATAAAGGAAATGAAGAACTCTTAGAAGCCTCTTTGAAACTATGGTCAGAAAAAGTGCCTAATGCTGAGGTATTTGCTATTTCGGCGTTAGAAAATTTTGGGGTAGAAGAAGTCTTTAAACGTATTGTAGAATTACTTCCAGAGTCGCCTGCTTTTTATCCAAAAGATCAGCTTACAGATAAGCCAGAACGCTTTTTTGTCAATGAGATTATACGTGAGAAGATCTTAATCCATTACAAAAAAGAAATTCCATACTCGGTAGAAATTGATACCGAAGAGTTTTTTGAAGAAGAGACGATTATTAGAATGCGATCTGTGATTATGGTGGAGCGTGATAGTCAGAAAGGAATCATTATCGGTCATAAAGGAGCCGCTTTAAAACGCGTAGGTGTAGAAGCCCGTAAGGATTTAGAGAAGTTTTTCGGAAAACAAGTACACTTAGAACTCTACGTAAAAGTGAATAAAAACTGGCGTAGTGATCAGAAGCAACTACGACGTTTTGGATATAATCAAAAATAAAATTATAACTTAAAATGAGCCTAAAGAATTTGAATTATAGCGCGCTCAGATGAGATAGAAAATCAAAGCATAGTTTTAACTACGGTTTTATTTTATATTGAAATATGGGTGCGATAGAAACAAATCATTAAGTATATTTTAAGTTATAGTTGGTATTATAAAAGTGGCGTACGCCACTTTTATAATTTAAATACAGTCCCTAGAGCGATAACACGTTCTAAAAACCAAAAATCTTGTGTTGCACTATCCGAAGTAGATTGAGTAGTTCGTATATCATTCATGTTTATATAACCTCCTTTTAATTCTGTTTGTATAAAAAAGTATTTAAAGAAGGTAAAATTTAAGCCTGCTTTGACTGACATTCCGTATCCAGAAACATGAAATTCATCATTTCTTTCAAAATTTAAAACAGTTGCGTTGGTTTTAGGAAGTAGAATACCGCCGCCAGCAGCTTCGGTGATATTCACTTGAAATATATCGGTGTTTTTAATTCTAAATAACCTCGAAATATCGTCTACTCTGGCAATTTCTAGATGTACATAATTAAGACCGTCTGTGTGCTCAAAAATTAAAAAATCTTCGCTTAAAGGAATCGCGTCATTTGAGTATGTTCCATTATAAATAGATCCTGGTTCTGTTTCAGGGAGATTAATCGTTCCTGTAATGGAGGCTATTTGATTTTGTTGTACCACATATTTCATATGATCTATTCCAAAAGAAATGTTGTAGTGATCTGAAATAAAATAACCGAGTCTAAAATTCGTTTGAGGAATCGTTAAACGTGATGGGTTTATATAATCTATATGATATCCTTTAGGTTTATCTCTTGCAACTGCGTTTTTTACTGTAAAGTTATAGTTGTCTCCTTTAAAAGTAATATCTGACCTTGTAAAGTTTCCTCTATTGCCTCCCCAATAAATATAGATCTTTCCTTTATTATTTGCGGTAAATCTGGTTTCTTTGGTAATGAATTCTTGAGCGTTTGTATATAATGAGGTTAGGGATAAAATAAGAGTAAAAATTGTTATCTTTTTCATGTAAAGTATAGGGGTTGGACTTGAGATATGGCAAACATATTGCCTTATGTATTTTGCGTAGTCGTAACAAGTACTAAAAGAATACAGAGAAAAAAATGAAAATGTCTTGTGAAGTAACCTTAAGGGAAGAAAGGACTATTTAAAAGGAAGTAATGAATAGAAAATTAAAAAATAACGAGCTTGTCAGAAAGTCAATTACTGAGTTTAAGGAGTCAGAAAAGACACCTATAATCATTGTTTTGGACAACATACGAAGTCTTAATAATATAGGTTCTGTTTTCCGTACTGCTGATGCCTTTTTGGTTCAGAAAATTTACTTGTGTGGTATCACGGCACAGCCACCGCATCGTGAGATTCAGAAAACAGCATTGGGAGCAACCGATGCCGTTGTATGGGAACATGTAGAAGATACGGTTACGCTTTCGCGAAAGCTAAAACAACAAGGCGTCCATCTATGCGCCATTGAACAAGCAGAAAATGCTGTCATGCTCAACGATTTCACCCCTGAAAAAGGAACGACCTATGCGATTATTTTTGGAAACGAAGTAAAAGGCGTACAACAAGAAGTTGTTTCAGAAAGTGATACGGTCATCGAAATCCCTCAATTTGGCACCAAACATTCCCTAAACATCTCCGTTTCATGTGGTGTTGTTGTATGGGACTTATTTTCTAAGATGAGTATTTAGAAGTGCGGTGGTTGTTATTTTTGTTTTGTAATTTTTTATACAAAAGAAAAATAACTTTCCGTTCCTCTTTTTAAAAAGGACCTATTCTCAAAAATGACTGTGTAAAACTTGGTGGTGGTTGTATTTTTTATTTCATATTTTTTTGAGGAAATAAAAAATACTTTCCGTTCTTGATCTCAGGTTTTGTAATTTTTTATACAAAAGAAAAATAACTTTCCGTTCCTCTTTTTAAAAAGGACCTATTCTCAAAAATGACTGTGTAAAACTTGGTGGTGGTTGTATTTTTTTATTTCATATTTTTTTGAGGAAATAAAAAATACTTTCCGTTCTTGACTCCCATTATTTCTTACTTTTTCGAAGAAATAGAAAATACGTTCCGTTCTTGACTCCCATTATTTCTTACTTTTTTGAGGAAATAAAAAATACGTTCCGTTCTTGACTCCAAAATTTTGTAAATTTTCATACAAAATTAAAAGAACTTTAGATACTATTCATCTCTTAGATATTCACTTGTACTAGAATCGTCAGCTTCACCAGTAAGGGAAAGTATTGCTCCCTCAAGATCAATCATCGTTCTATTACCACCATTTGAAATAATTATTTCAAGAGATTCGCCAGACGTCGTTTGGCTCATTTCAATAGTATAGTCGCTTTCAGATATAAGATCATCATTCATATACCTTTTTATTGTAGTGTTTGTAATTTCAAGTCTAATCACATTACCAGATGATGCTGGTGTTGTTGTTACTCCTCCAAATCCTCCAAAAGTGCGTGCCCAATTCCAAGTACCGACGATATTTGAGCTTGTGTTACTAGTATCATCATCGCTTGAGCAACTACAGATAATGATTCCTATTAATAAGATGCCTATAATTTTTTTCATTGAGAGTGTTTTTTATATTTAGTATATGCATTTTAAGTGAAAAGGTTGCGTTTATGTACCTGCCAAATATGTTATAATAAGGTTTTCGATTTGGTGCCAAACATTCCCTAAACATCTCTTTTTCAGTGCTACAAGGGCTGTTTTCTATAATGACTGTATAAAACTTGTGTACTCATTATGCGTGTTTAAAATCTAAGTTCAATAAAAAAAGCTCCATACACGACCGTGTATGGAGCTTTTGTGAATGTTCTATAAAATTATTGAGTGACAGTTTTCCAACGAAGCGCAACGACTCTTGCTTCGTCGCTTAGTGTATCAGGAGCAACGTCAGTAATTAATATTGTGTTTGAGTTACCGCCTACATTGATAGCACTTACGGTTGTCCAGTGTACATTAAAATCAGGAAGTTCTATTCCAATAATATCTTGTACTTGTATCCCTGTCGCATCTACTAGAATAATATTGTTTCCAGGGGCTACAGCACCATTTAGTTTGTCCTGATTACGATCTATAACCCCCCCATCCTAATGAACTAATCTTTATACACAAATATAATTTTACATTTACACATATAACTATCTAAATATCAATGTATTATATTTGTTTTTATTGTTCTTTTTACTTACCTTTAAGTATGATAAATAACTGTTACAAAGGGTTTTATAGCGATATTTCTCCCGATAAACGTTTAGACCTAAGATTAGAATTAATAGCAACCGATTTGTTATATTCGGGTAGTGCTACAGTAAATAAAGCTGCTGAAAGCCATGCCTCTAAAA
>JBLHOX010000062.1:0-10635 GCA_047623725.1 Dokdonia sp.
ACCCTAGGTATGTGTGATAGATGGCGACCCACAAGAAGCTCATTGCTGGTAATATTGCCCAAGTGCCTTGCCCCCATTTTTGCATACATATGGCTACAAGCATGGTGCACATAATTAAAAATCCTGTAATTCTTGTTTTTAATCCAAAGGCAAATAAAATTCCTCCTACGGCTTCAGTAAAAGCACCCATCCAAGCAAAGAAAACTGGCATAAGGGCAAAGATGCCTCCATACTCGGCAATATCTTTTGGAAACCAAGCGACAACTTCAAAAAGAGAAAGATTTCGTTCATCGGGTGTCCAAGGCATTCCGAACTTACCCGATCCAAATTCTAAACAAAGTAACATCCCACATATAAAACGGATACTCGCAAAGATAAGATCTGCAAACCAATGCTTTTGAAGTACAGGTGTGATGAGTATTGTTATTATTTTTTTCATGAGATATGATTGTTTTTGCTTGACAGGTCAAATTTGCCAAAAACAATCAGCTCTCGCGTCTCATAACATTTTGAGAGGTCTCAAATACGATTTGAGTCGTCTCAATTGATCAAAAAACAACAGAAAATGGGAGTTATAAGGAGTTTAAGAACTCTGTAGGGGAGGTATGTGCTATCTTTTTGAAAACTCTATTAAAGGTAGCCTTGCTATTAAAACCACACTCATAAGCGATCCCAAGGAGGGATAATTGTTTTTGTTTTCCGTCTTGTAGCATTTGCTTTACGGCTTCTACGCGATAGGAATTTACAAAGTCATTAAAATTTTTACCAAAGCCTTCATTAATAACTTCAGACAATTGAGATCGGGACATTTTTAGCTTTCGCGAAAGCGTACTTAAATTTAAATCAGGATCCAGATAAGGTTTTTCCAACTCAAAATAGTCACTCACTACGTGTTTGCTTTCTTTTAATTCTTCTGAAAGCGGAAGCTCGTTTTCTGTAGTAACCAAATGAAATACAGAAGCCGTTGTCGCGTTAAAATTTAATCCTTTAAGTTTATCTGTATCGGTAATATATCCTTTAAATCCTATGTAAATGATGGCAAGCGCATTTAAAAATTGCAACCACCATTTTTGCATCCAACTTAGTTCTGTAATTGTCAGATCTACCAATGTCTGACCTATATCATATATAAACAAGACGGTATAAATCAACAAAAAATTACGTATCCAGTTAAGCTCTAATGCATAGGTATTTGAAAAATATTGTTGAATATTTTTACGATAGGTTGCATATAATTGTAATGTCAAGACGAGATATACAATCATTTGGATATACGAAAGTAGCGATTGAAAAGGTCCTACATATTTCCATTCAAAATTCTGGACGAGGTATCCATTTTGAGTTTCGGAAAACCCAGGCTGGCTAGCATCATAGGCAAAAATAACAACCTTCATTAAGAAATAAACGATTCCCGGTACAAAGTGCCAGATGTGTTGTTTCTTAAATCGAAAATCTGATACGGTAATGCTTTTTACATAAAAGTAGATGAGTGGAACAGCAATCAACCCAAAATTAATAAGATAGTAGTTAATCTTTGTATTCCTAAAGGTGTCATACCAATCCATAAATCCTATGGTATAGGTAGTACGATGGTAACAGGTAATCAAGAGAATACACACTAAAATGAGATAGGAGATACTTTTTTTCTTCTTGTATTTTCCAAAAAGCAGAAAGGCAAAAATAAGTCCTTGAATCACCAAGATAAGTAATGGCGAACTGTATAAATTAAAGTTAGGGAATTCTATAAGGAGGTTGGTCAACACTAGTCAAAGTTATAAAATTCTTTCTTATAGGTAACAACTTCTTAAAGTCATTTCCAAGCCTACCTATTCTTTATCATTAAAACGCAATTCTTATTTTAATAAAGGCATGCTAACTTTCGGGAGCTAATTGCACTTTAAGTCCTTCTAGTGAAGGTGCCATGTGAATTTGACAGCCAAGTCGGCTATTATCTTCTACATGAAATGCTTCGGCAAGCATAGCATCTTCATCATCAGATATTTCAGGTAATTCGTGATCACTCTGCACATAACATTGGCAAGAAGCACACATAGCCATTCCTCCACAAACACCAATCGTTCCTTCTGGAGCAAGTTCATAAGAACGAACTATTTCCATAAGGTTCATGTTCATATCTGTAGGGGCTTCTACAGCATGTGTAGCGCCTTCTCTATCTGTAATATGTATGGTAATATCTGACATATTAAAAACTAATTAATTTAATCACTCCAAAAATAACTAACAATAGTATATAAAGTAACAAGATAAGACTTCCGATATATAAGAGTTTTGAAACCCAGCCTTTCCCTTTAATCTTTCTTTTATATATTCCTGTTTTTGTGAGTACCCGATGCAGTAGATATCCCAAGATGAAAACAATCACAAAAAAACCAATAATACTAACGTAACTATACTCTACCTCCATAGTTACTGTATGGCTTTTACTACTGCTTTGGGCGCTTCTTTTTTACTACCATCAAATCCAGTAACACCTCCTACAGTTGTATATTTCATGACATATCTTTTGTCTGGAAAAATACGTTTGTATGCGCTCTGGCACATTAATGTCGCTTCGTGAAAACCACAAAGGATTAATTTCAATTTACCGGGATAGGTATTTACATCTCCAATCGCATAGATGCCTGGAATATTGGTTTGATAATCAAGGCTATTATCTACTTTTATGGCATTTTTTTCTATTTCAAGTCCCCAATCTGCAATAGGACCTAATTTAGGTGCTAATCCAAAAAGTGGTATAAAATGATCTACCGCCATCTCTATCTCTTCTTCACCTCGTTTTACAGTAACACTTTCTACATATTCATTTCCAGAAAGTGCTGTAATCTCAGCGGGAGTAATCAGGGTGATCTTTCCTTGATTTTTTAATTCTTGTACTTTATCAACACTATCTAATGCTCCTCTAAACTCATTACGACGGTGTACCAATGTGACTTCACTCGCTACATCAGATAAGAAGATACTCCAATCTAAAGCACTATCCCCACCTCCTGCAATGATTACTTTTTTGTTTCTATAAAACTCTGGATCTCTAATGATGTACTCAACTCCTTTGTCTTCAAAACGGGTTATGTTTTCTAGAATCGGTTTACGTGGCTCAAAACTCCCTAAACCTCCTGCAATAGCAACTATAGGCGCTTGATGTTTTGTTCCTTTATTTGTAGTAACAATAAAAGTCCCGTCGTCTTGTTTTTCTATGGTTTGTGCACGTTCTCCTAATGTAAACCCTGGTTGAAAAGGTTCAATCTGTTTCATCAGATTGTCTACCAAGTCTCCTGCAAGTACTTCTGGAAATGCTGGAATATCGTAGATAGGTTTTTTAGGATAAATTTCTGAACATTGTCCGCCGGGTTGTGGTAAGGCGTCAATAAGGTGACATTTTAACTTTAAAAGTCCAGCTTCAAAAACAGTAAAGAGTCCTGTAGGACCTGCTCCTATGATAAGTATATCTGTTTTAATCATTTATTCTCGTTAAGTACGCTTTCGCGAAAGCGAATTTACAAATACATCACTTGTAAAGGTTACACCCTATTTAAGCGACTACATTAATAACGCTTTCTATTTGAGGCGCATGTTTTTGTATCGTTAATTCTACACCGCTTTTTAACGTCATTTGATTGACAGAACACCCTACGCAATTACCTTCTAATTGTACTCGAACCGTCTTACCGTCTTCGATACCTAGTAAGGTAATATCACCCCCATCACTTTGAAGAAATGGTCTGATTTCTTCTAGTGCATCTTCTACTTTTTGAGTTAATTCTTGATCTGTCATACCCTAATTTTTAACGGCACTACATCCTGCCATTGTGGTTATTTTTATTGCTTCTGTAGGAGGCAAACTTTTATTACGACGTACAGTCTCTTCTACTACATTTTTGGTAAGCTCATCATAAGCCTCAGAAAGTAGTGATCCCGTTTGTAATGCTGCTGGATGTCCAACATCGCCTGCTTCTCGTATACTTTGTACTAAAGGAATTTCTCCTAATAGTCTTACACCAAGATCTTCTGCTAGGTTTTTTGCACCTTCTTTTCCAAAGATATAATACTTATTGTCTGGCAATTCTTCTGGTGTGAAGTAAGACATATTTTCTACAATACCGAGTACTGGGACATTAATACTTTCTTGTTGAAACATAGCAACTCCCTTCTTTGCATCTGCAAGTGCTACTGTTTGTGGTGTACTTACAATCACGGCTCCTGTAATAGGTAACGATTGCATGATACTTAAGTGAATATCTCCTGTGCCAGGAGGTAAGTCTAATAGTAAGAAGTCTATTTCTCCCCAAGCGGCATCAAAAATCATTTGATTTAATGCTTTGGCAGCCATAGGTCCTCTCCATACCACAGCTTGGTCTGGTTTTGTAAAAAAGCCAATAGATAATACTTTTACACCGTAACTCTCTACAGGTTTCATTTTAGACTTCCCGTCTACATTTACAGAGAGTGGGCGTTCATGGGTTACATCAAACATAATAGGGATCGAAGGCCCATAAATATCGGCATCTAAGATTCCTACTTTAAAGCCCATTCTTGCAAGGCTCACGGCAATATTTGCAGTCGTTGTAGATTTTCCTACACCTCCTTTACCAGAGGCAATGGCTACTATATTTTTAATACCAGGAATGGCTTTTCCTTTAATCTCTACTTTTTCTGTGGGAGCAGGCGCGTCTACTTTTAAGTTTACTTTTACTTGGGCTTTTTGCTCCACTTGATCGTGGATCGCCTTCATAATTTCAACTTCAGTTTTTTTACGTGCTTGTAAGGTTGGGTTTTTGATAGTAACATCTACAATAACCTCATCTCCAAATGTAAGGATATTTGTCACTGCACCGCTATCTACCATGTTTTCTCCAGCACCAGGAACGGTTATCGTCCTTAATGCATCAAGGATATCTTTCTTGTTCAGTTTCATTTCTTTTTTTAAAAAGGAGTAGCCTAAAAACAATTAAATTTACTTAGACTAATTCTAAATGCAAAGATACCGCATAAAGTATGAAGTACAAAGTACTTTATAGTGCTCAAAAAGTTAAGTAAATGTGAATATGCTCTCACGTAAGTGAACTAAGAAAAGGCTTATTCTGATAAAAAATAAAAACAATCAGGCAACTATTTTATAAAGCAAAGCGTCTTTCTAGATATAGTCTTTAATTTTTCCTTCAAAAAAGCAACAGATGTATTCAATCAAAAAAATCAATCCGTTCATCACTTCTTTGTGCATCATCTTACTTATAACTCTTATTTTTTCTTTGCCTATTAATAAACTATTCTCAGAAGATTATTTTTCTGAATTTCAAATCGAATATTTAGTTTTAACACTAAAAATGTTATCCCTTTTTAGTATTGGTTTTGCAGGAGTAAAAAAAATAGATTTACTATCATTAAGCGGTATTTCTCGCACGTACAAATGGTCTTTTAAATTGCTTAATATAATACCTGTCTATCTTTTTATAATAGGAATTTTATCGTTTATAGGTAAGGACATATTTCAGGTAGATAGTAGTAATGTTTTCCTATTACTAGTCGCTTGTCTTATGGTTGGTTTTGCCGAAGAATTTATTTTTAGAGGATTATTATTACCTCTCTTTATAAAAAAATATCAAAATCATAAAAAGGGGATCTTTCTAAGTGTTTTCTTTTCTGCTCTATTTTTCGGGCTTTCACACTTAATCAATCTATCCGTAAATGACAATATTCCTCAAGTAATTGCTCAAGTAATTTTTGCAACGTTTATGGGTATCTTTTTTGGAACTGTTTTATTAAAAACGAATAAGCTAATTCCTATAGCTATAACCCACGGCCTTATAAATTTCTTTTTCTTATTTGGTACGTTACCAGCCATAAGCGACAATCCAGAAATAGTAAATACGACACAAAGCCTATCAGATCAAATATCGGGTGCTATACCCGCTATTATTATATTCTTTCCTTTATTAATTGTAGGGTTTATCATTTCAAAAAAAATAGACCAAGAAATGACTCTTAAGAAATTAACAGTATAAAAAAACCTAAGAAATTGTTTGTGAATGCTATGCTTTTGCTAGCACGATTTTATCTAGAAAGAGTACATTAAAAAAACTTTAATCCATTTCTAATTCTACAACAGGATCCCAAAAGTATTTTTTAAAATTGACAATTTTATCATCTTCTACTTGAATGCCTTCTTCTGCAAGCATTTGTTGCATAGCATTACTACTCCCAAAGTGCATTTTACCGGTAAGCAATCCTACTCTATTCACGACTCTATGCGCAGGTACGTCTGGGTGTTTTCCTGCTCCATTCATAGCCCACCCCACCATACGACTGCTTTTTGCAGCACCTAGATACTTAGCAATCGCACCATAACTAGTGACACGTCCATGGGGAATCAGTTTTGTGACTCCGTATACTTTGTCAAAAAAATTTTCTGTGTCTGTAGAGTATTTCATTCAAAATAAATCGTTCTTATTAATGTAATGATCACCAATACGAGCATCAAAACTGCCATAAAGTAATTGGAATACTTTCCAAAAGAAGCACTTTTATTTTCTATCCTCACAAAGAAGATTACATATAGGTATAATGCAGTAAATGTTCCTGCTACAGCTGCGGCAATAAATAGGCTAATAGCCATGACATCATATTCTACCTTACCACTTACATTAAGTGCAGCTCCTAAGGCACAGAAATAGGGTATCGGTAAAACATTCAGTACAGAAACCATCATTCCTTTACCTAAACTCCTAATCCCCGCATGTTTTGAAATCTCTACTTTCTTTACCCGACTGCGCTTCGCTTTTATAAAAAAGAAAATAGCCATGATTAAGAAAATTACTAATCCTGTACGAAGTAACATATTACGTACAAAGGGGTTTCCAAAAATATATCGTGCTAATAAGACGGCTACAAGTGCCTGAAAAGCAACTACCAACGAGGCTCCTATAGCGACAAAAAGCCCATTCTTTTTCCCGTGTTGAACACAGGTTTTTGCAACAGACATATTGATAAGCCCAGGCGGAATAACTCCTGCCAATGCTGCAAAGTAGGTGATAAGAAATAGTCTGGTTGTTTCCAAAAGTCGTAGGCTATTGAACTCTAAATTTAATATAAGTTATTGGTTTTCCTTGCTCAAGATATTGTTTTTCATAAAATGTTTGTATTCCGACCACTTCTTTTGGTGAATATTCATTCTTATACACGTTATGATTTGCATGTAAAATCTCATGACCTTCTCCATGTAAAAGCCCCAAAGTGTACCCATGCATAAACTCAGAATCTGTCTTTAAATTAACAGTGCCTTCAGGTTCTAGAATCTGTTTATATTTTTGCAAGAACTCCGTATTGGTCATTCTATGCTTCGTACGCTTATACTTAATTTGAGGATCTGGAAAAGTAATCCAGATTTCTGCTATTTCTGCTTTCGCGAAAGCATAATCAACAAGCTCTATCTGTGTACGCATAAAGCCTACATTGGTTAAATTTTCTTCCAATGCTGTCTTGGCACCTCTCCAAAAACGAGCGCCTTTAATATCGATACCAAGAAAATTTTTATCTGGGTAGGTTCTTGCCAATCCCACAGAATATTCTCCTTTACCACAACCTAATTCTAAAACAATAGGCTTATTATTCTTGAAAAAGTCTGTTTTCCACTTACCTTTAAGAGAAAAACTTCCATCAACCAATTCTTCACGAGTCGGTTGGATTACGTTGCTGAAGGTTTCGTTTTCACGAAAGCGCTTTAATTTATTTTTACTTCCCAATGTGCTATTTAATGTTTTGGTAAAATTAAGAAAACTTTTAATAGATATAATTATCTGAAATTTGCATTTATGAGTAAAACTGTAAATATTCTTGTAGCACCTCTTAATTGGGGTCTTGGTCATGCAACACGTTGCATTCCAATCATACAAGCATTATTAGAGGACGGTTTTCATGTCATTATAGCCAGTGATGGTATTTCTTTAGAGTTATTACAAAAAGAATTTCCTCAATTACAGACAGTTACACTCCCTTCTTACGGCATAGAATATGCAAAAAAAGGACAGCATTTTAGACAAAAAATGGTATCCAACCTTCCTAAAATAATAAAAGCGATACGCAAAGAGCATAAAGCATTAAAATTCATTTTAGAGCAATATGCCATTGATGGTGTGATCTCAGATAATAGACTAGGACTCTATACGTCTACAGTGCCTACTGTTTTTATAACACACCAATTACAAGTGTTAAGTGGCAAAACAACAAATGTCACTACATTTTTACACAAACGTTTTATAAAACGTTTTGATGAATGCTGGGTGCCAGACTACAAAGGACAAACTAATTTAAGTGGTGCTTTAGGGCACCCTAAAAAAATAGACCATTCAATAAGATACATAGGCCCTCTAAGTAGGATGAAAAAAGAAACGCTTCCATCGCGTTACCATGCACTTGTTATTTTATCGGGGCCAGAACCGCAACGATCTATCCTAGAAACCATATTATTAAATGAGCTAAAAAAATATCATGGGGATGTCTTATTTATAAGAGGCATCATAGAAGAGGAAGAAACACGTCGCAAACAAAAAAACATTGAGATTGTAAATTTCTTAACATCAGACAAACTTGCTAAAGCTATTAATAGTGCCAATTTTGTCATTGCACGATCTGGCTATACAACGATTATGGATCTAGCAGCCTTAAAGAAGAAAGCTTTTTTTATTCCTACACCTGGACAGCCAGAACAAGAATATTTAGCCAGAAGGTTAAAAGAAAAAGGAATTGCGCCTTACTCAAAACAAGACAATTTTAAGATAAAAGATCTTGCGAAATTATCTGTTTATAAAGGCTTTGAAGAATCACAAGAAGCTATAGAACTAAAGCAATTTTTCAGCCTTTTCAAGCGTAAAAGAAAACTCAGATCCAACACCAAATTCGCTTTCAACATAGATTTTCTCATCATGCGCTTCAATGATATGCTTGACAATAGAAAGGCCTAATCCAGAACCTCCTACTTTTCGATTTCCTGATTTATCTACGCGATAAAACCGCTCAAAAAGCCTAGGTATATGTTCACTCTCGATACCCTCTCCATTATCTGTAACTCGTATAAGCACTTTATTTTGGATTAAATTCTGTATACTAATCTCGGTGGTTCCATCATTTTTACCATATTTGATAGAGTTTTCTATAAGATTGGTTAATAATTGCTGGATACGCTCTTCATCTGCATTTACCATGATAGGCTCTTCATAATCAAGATCAAAAGTTAATGTCACATTCTTCTTTGCCACTTTCATTTCAAGAAGCTCAAAGGTACTTGTAACCAATGCGACGATATCAAAATACGTGTAATTAAGGTTTAAATCACCCACTTCTAGTTTTGTGATCATATCCAGATCGTTAACAAGATATATAAGACGCTCTACCCCTTTATCTGCTCTTTCTAGATATTTTGTACGAACGGATTTATCATTGATAGCACCATCTAACAAAGTAAGTATGTACCCTTGCACAGTAAACAAAGGCGTTTTTAGTTCATGGGCTACATTCCCTAAAAAATCTTTACGATACTCCTCTTTGATTCTAAAAGACTCTATCTCCAGTTTTTTTCTAGTGGCATAACGCCCCACCTCTTCGGTAAGAGATTTTAAATCTGTTGTGATTCTGCCAGGTTTAAGCTCGGCATCTTCCAGTAAAGTTACCTCGTCGTATATGTTTTTTACTCTCCTGTATATAAAAATCTTAGTACGGTAATAAATAATGACAAATAGAAATATAAAACAAAAGATAGCCACTATAACAATAAGAAGCCAATCTATGTTTTGTTGCCAATACCCAATACCTACAAGTATTCCCGAAAAAAAAAGGGTTACATAAAGAGCCGTAACTATTGAAAAACCGTATGACCTCCTAAAGTCGTTTGCCATTAAACTACAAATTTATACCCTACTCCTTTAATTGTTTTAAAAGACTCGTCTCCTATCTTTTCTCTTAACTTACGTATGTGTACATCTATTGTACGACCTCCTACAACCACTTCATTTCCCCACACACGATCTAAAATATCTTCTCTTTTAAACACTTTGCCTGGTTTTGAGGCTAGTAATGAAAGTAATTCAAACTCTTTTCTAGGCAAGACAATCTCTTCTTTATCTTTAACAATCTTATATTCTTCTCTATCTATTATAATATTTCCTACTTTAATAATATCTAAAGATTCATCTTTCTCCTTAAGTCTACGCAATAATGCTTTTACTTTACTAATAAGCACTTTTGGTTTTATAGGTTTTGTAATATAATCATCTGCTCCTGCATCAAACCCTGCCACTTGAGAATAATCTTCACCACGAGCTGTAAAAAAAGCAATAATCGTGTCAGAAAGATCTGGGTTTTTACGTAATAATTCACAAGCTTCTACACCATCCATTTCTGGCATCATAACATCTAATATGACAAGATGAGGCTTATGTTTTTTACCTAATTTGACAGCCTCTACACCATTGGACCCTGTAATTATCTGATACCCTTCATTAGAGAGATTATACCCTACAATCTCTAGGATGTCTGGTTCATCATCGATTAATAATATTTTGATGTTTTTATTCTTCATGAGTGTATCACGGTTTGATTTTATAAATATAATCTATTATAGGTTCT
>JBLHOX010000063.1:0-10616 GCA_047623725.1 Dokdonia sp.
GTATTAGAAAAGTTAGGTAGATATAATGAAGCGTTAGAAAATTATCAAATTACCTTAGAGCTAGACGATCCTACTTCTTTTGCCTTGTTACGTATGGGGAAGTGTTATGATAAATTAGGAAGTGACGAGTTAGCGATTAAGCATTATAAGAGATGTGTACATGAGGATCCATTGTTAGATAATGGCTGGATTGCCATTACAGATTACTACAGTAAACGATTAGATTTTCAAAAAGCACTTTATTATATTAATAAAGCCATTCATATTGATGCTGAAAATGTTTTGTATTGGAAACGATATGCAAAAATTAATCATCGTTTAAAGTTTTATGAAGAAGCAGAGAAGGGGTATAGACGTACACTAGAGCTTGGGAACTATGAACTAGAAACGTGGCTTACCCATGCAGATATCTTATTATATCTGGAAGATACAGACGCCGCCATCACTATTCTCTCACAGGCATTAGAGTTTTATCCTGAAAATGTAGAAGTGATGTTCCGCCTGTCAGGTTTAAACTATACAAAGTGTGATGATATTCAAGGGCGTTTTTTCTTAAAAACAGCATTGATGATAGATCCCGAATTTTCTATTATTCTGGAAGAGTTATTTCCGTATGCATATTCAAAAAAAGAAGTGAAAGAACTTTTGGCTAAATATAACAGCTAGATCACAGGTTATTTTTATGGTTTCTGTAGGTCTTCTTAATCAAACCTACTATTTTAGCATATATATATAAGTATATGCCTATGTCAAAATCTGCTTTCTCTTACGTTGTAATTCTTTTCAAAGGAATGGCAATGGGAGCTGCCGATGTTGTTCCTGGTGTTTCAGGAGGGACAATCGCTTTTATTTCTGGTATTTATGAAGAACTTATAGAGACGATAGATCGATTAGATTTTGGTGTTATTAGTGTATGGAAGAAAGAAGGATTTAAGAAGATGTTCTTGCACTATAATCTAGGCTTTCTTATAAGTCTATTCTTGGGCGTTTTTATAAGTATTATATCACTTGCAAATTTAATTTCATACGTACTAGAAAATCACCCTGTATTGGTGTGGTCATTTTTCTTTGGACTTGTCGTTGCGAGTATTATTTATATAGGAAAACAAATTGAACATTGGAATCCTCAAGTTATAGTCACGGCTATTATAGGTATTGCTATTGCATATTATATTACGATAGCAACGCCTGCTCAAGCTCCTGATGCATTGTACTTTTTCTTTTTATCAGGATGTATTGCTATCATTGCGATGATTTTACCAGGTGTTTCAGGATCGTTTATATTGGTGCTATTAGGATCTTATGGGATTGTTTTAGCAGCCTTGACAGATTTTATTGAAGGAGTCACTTCTGGTAATTGGGAGGTAGTTAAAACAAGTTTTCTGAAAGTATTCCTTTTTATTATTGGATGTGTTGTAGGATTAAAGCTATTTTCTAAAGCTTTAAAATGGATGTTTGCAAATAAGAAAGAACTTACACTAGCTGTACTCACAGGCTTTATGATAGGTTCTCTTAATAAAATATGGCCTTGGAAAAATATACTCTCCACCAGAATAGATAGGCATGGTGAGGAAGTTCCTTTGTTAGAAAAAAGTGTCTTGCCTTCTTCTTTTGAAGGAGAGCCACTTGTTATGTATGCAATCATTTTTGCAATCATAGGTTTTTTAACTATTTTCTTATTGGAACGATTAGCCGTACGTAAAAAAATAAATGCAAACTAAAACACGCACATTTACCGATAAATTTTGGCTTGTTCTTAAAGGACTAGCTATGGGAGCTGCAAATAAAGTCCCAGGAGTTTCGGGGGGTGTTGTAGCCTTTGTTGCTGGGTTTTATGAAGAGTTTATCGGTTCGCTTCAAAAGTTTAATGGTAAAGCGTTACGATTATTACTTAATGGGCGTTTTAAAAGTTTCTGGGCGTATATAAATGGTAAATTTTTAGGACTCCTTATTCTTGGGATGCTTATTAGCTATTTTAGTGTCTCATTGCTTTTAGATTTTGCATTACAAAAAGAACCTTTACTTGTATGGAGTGCTTTTTTTGGAATGATCATAGGATCTATTTATTATATAGGAAAGGACTTTGAGGATTGGAATAGGCAAATGGTTTTATTTACAATCTTAGGAGTCGTTGCTGGTGTTAGTATTAGTCTTTTAGAGCCAGCACAAGAGAATGATCACTTAGTGTTTGTCTTCTTTTGCGGTATTATTGGAGTATCAGGAATGACGCTTCCAGGGCTATCTGGATCTTTTATTTTAATTCTTCTAGGAAATTATGTGTTATTATTAGTAGACTCTGTAAATGCATTATATACAACGCTTTTAGATATAGTTACTTTTGATTTTAGCTTTGTAGACGACCCTGAGCAAGTACGGTTAATAAAAGTGTTACTTGTCTTTGCTGCAGGCTCTCTTACGGGCTTAGTCACACTTTCTCACTTTTTGGGATACCTACTTAAGAACTTTAAAAACAATACAAATGCACTTATTTTAGGATTTATTGCTGGTTCTTTAGGCGTTGTATGGCCTTGGAAAAAAGAAATATATAAAGTCGTTAATGGGGAAGTTTTACTTGATATGAACGGGAACCCTATTCTAGATAATTACAATCGCTTTTTTCCTTCTGAAATAACGTCAGAAAATACATTGGCTCTTTTCTTTATTATCATTGGTGTGTTTCTTGTGGTAGCATTAGGGAAATATGGAGATAAAACAAGGGCTCATGGATAAATACGGTCTTATAGGTAAGGATATTTCCTATTCTTTTTCTAAACACTATTTTGCCTCAAAATTTGAAAGAGAGCAAATAGGGAATACGAGTTACACCAATTTTGATAGTCAAACCATAGAAGAGGTTCAAGAATACCTATTAAATCCAAAAATCAATGGATTTAATGTTACAATCCCTTACAAAGAAGTAGTCATACCTCATTTGGATCATTTAGATATTGATGCACGTAACATAGGAGCTGTAAATACCATAAAGCGTACCCAAGCTGGAGAGTTAATAGGGTACAATACAGATTATATAGGATTTAAAGATTCGCTTTTGGAACACTGTGAAGATCTTTTGAATACACTTCCCATGCCTAAAAAAGCACTAATATTAGGAACAGGAGGTGCTTCAAAGGCAGTTCTGTATGCTTTAAACACGTTAGGGTTTACATGTACGTATGTATCTAGAAGTAAATCAGATGCTGTGATATCCTATAGTGATCTGACAACATCTGTAATAGCGTCACATGCACTTATTGTAAATTGCACACCATTAGGAACATCTCCCGATATTAATGCTTTTCCGGATATTCCATATCATTATTTAAATGAGTCTCATATTTTATATGATTTGATTTATAATCCAAAAAAAACACGCTTCCTAGAAAAAGGAGAAAAGCAAGGGGCTACCATTATATCAGGATTTCGAATGCTTGAATTACAGGCAGAAGCATCTTGGGAAATTTGGAATAAATAGCCATATTTTCTTGTTTTTTACTAGATAAGCTTATAATCCTTATGGGATATTATAATTATTATGTGCGGGATTAGTATCTTTAGCTCTTTAAAATGAACCTTAACATTGAAACAAATGTCAGAAGAAAAACAATCTCAAGAAACTGAAGGAAAAATTCAAGATGCTGAAGCTGTAGAGGAGACAACCCCTCAACCAGAAAAAGGCCTCGAAGAAGAAATAGAAGAACTGGCTGCCGAAGCTGAAGCAACTGAGTTACCTACAGAAGAAACTGTAGAAGCAGAAATAACTAAAGAAGAGGTTGTTGAAGATGCCTTAGAAGAAGAAGAAGTGGTAGAAGTAAAAGAAGAAGTGGTTTCGGAAGAAGAAGTTTCAGAAGTAAAAGAAGCAGTAGTTCCAGAAGGAGAAATTGCAACAGAAGAAAAAGCTTCTAGTGAAGAGATTGTAACCGTACCAAAGGAAATTCCTAAGAAAGAGTATTCTTCTTTATCAAAAGAAGAACTGTTAGAAGAATTTAAGACATTGCTAGCCAATGAGAAGGTACAATTGATCAAAGATCATGTAGATGGAATTAAGAATGCTATTGATGCAAAGTTTGATGAAGAGCAAGAAGTAGCAAAAGCAACATTTATAGAAGAAGGAGGGAATGTGATTGATTTTAGATACTTTTCCCCTCTTAAAAAAGAATTTAACGAGACATACTTTGCATATCGCCATAAGCGATCCGGGTATTATCAAAATAAGCAAAAAGATCAGAAAGCTAACTTATCTGAGAGACAGCAGCTTATTGAGGAAGTAAAACAATTACGAGAAGAGTTAGGAGGTACAGAAAGTATACAGTCTACATTCAATAAGTTTAAAGATATCCAAGAACGCTGGCATAATGCAGGCGATATTCCTAGAGATCGTTATAATTTAGTTTGGAATAACTATTATCACCATATTGATAACTTTTATGAGTTATTACATTTAAACCGCGAGTTTAGAGACAAGCATTTTCAAGAAAACTTAGCAAGAAAACTACAGCTTATAGAACGAGCAGAAGAGCTAGCTTTAGAGCCTAAAGTAAATAAGGCTTTTAAAGAACTCCAACTTTTGCATCGTATGTGGAAAGAAGAGATTGGGCCTGTAGCAAAGGAGTATAGTGATGAGATATGGGATAAATTTAGTGCGGCTACTAAGAAAATACACGACGCAAGAGATGCACAACAAAAGGAAGTAGAAGCTTCTTGGGGTAAGAATCTAGAAGTTAAACGTGAGATCATAGAAAAGTTAGACGCAATAAAGTCTAAAGATGTCGTTTCTCACCAAGATGTACAATCTAAGGTAAAAGAAGTAGAAGTGTTAAGAGAAGCTTTCTTTAAGTCAGGTCGTGTAGCTGACGATGTAAATGAAGAAGTGTGGACGAGTTTTAAAAGTGTGGTTAAAGAATTTAATCATAAAAAGAATGCATTCTATAAATCTCAGAAAAAAGAACAGTTTGAAAATCTTAATAAGAAGGTAGAACTTATCAAGATTGCCGAAGATCATAAAGAGAGTGATGACTTCCCTGCGACTATAGAGTTAATGAAGAAGATACAAGCCGATTGGAAAAAGATTGGACATGTACCAAGAAAAGATAGCGATAAGATCTGGAAACAGTTTAAAAATGCGTGTAATCACTTTTTTGATCGTTTACATCAATCTAAAAAACAAGCAAACGCAGGAGAAGAAGAAGCGTATGTTAAAAAGCAAACATTACTTGATGCTGTTAAAGGATTGAAATTAGAAGGAGATCATCAAGAGAACTTAACATTAATAAAAGAACATATTGCCACTTGGAAATCTATCGGAAGAGTACCGTATGCAAAACGAAAAATTGACGAGATTTTTAATAAAGAACTTGACAATCTTTTTGGTCAACTTGATATTGATAAAAAGGAATCTGAGATGATCAGATATGAGAATCGTATGCAATCTATGGCAGGGGATAATGATGCAAATGCATTAGAAAAAGAACGTTTCTTTATTACCAAAAAAGTACAAGAAATTAAAGCTGAAATCAATCAATTAGAAAATAACTTAGGGTTCTTTCAGCATGTTCCAGATGATAACCCTCTTGTTAAAGAAGTGCATAAAAATATAAATAATCATAAAGAAGCATTGGCTGTTTGGGTAGCAAAACTCAGAAAAATAAAGCAAGTGCTAGCCGAGATAAATGATTAAATAAATTATTTAATTAAGTATATTTAATTAACTCGAAATTAAATATTTAACTATAAATTTTAGATTCGACTAAAAAATAAAAAATCCCCATAATAGGGGATTTTTTATTTCTATTTTTTTTTAATTCCTAGTCTACTAAATGTGGAATTATTAATTCTTGATCTGGATGAATTACATCTGGATTTTTAAGGATGTCAGTATTCGCTTCAAAGATTTTTGTATACTTCATTGCGTTCCCGTAATAGTGCTTAGCGATCTTTCCTAAAGTATCTCCACTAGCTACTGTGTGACGTGCATAAACTGTGGTATCCTCTACTTGGATATCTGCTACAATATCTGAAGGACTTTCGCCACCAGCTTCTTTTATAGCATCCCATATTTGATTTTTGTGATATTGATTTGCTGCAGTACCATTAACGTGTAAAACTCCGTTTTCTTCTTTTACATCTCCATCCTTTACACCTAACTTTTCTCCTAAGTCAAGAACTCCTTGATATTTGGCTTTAACCATGATTGTTTAATTTTTTAATGTTAATCCCTGTAAATATACAAATACCCAGTATAAATTAATAATGATAGGTAGTATGAGTTGTATGTTTTATCGGTGAAAAGACATTTTAAAACGCTATAAGACAATTTTCACATATAACATGGTAAGTAAACGACACGCTAGGTACTCGTAGATAGGGTTACTATTCAAATATCAATCTACCTGTAAACAGCTCTTCTACGTCTACAATAGGAGGTTGATTTTTTGCTATAACATCTCCGGTGGCTCTTATTTCGCCCGTTATACTTGCTTGCGGATTTACAATCATAGGAGCCGCTCCTACGTGTCGCACAATAACATCTTGAGCGATAAGATCTCCTGCAAATAGCGTAGGAAACTCGTCAGAGAAATTAATATCGAGTTCTTCGGTAGTTCCAGTGATGTAAAAATCACTCATTCCATTTGCGACTATCAGGATTCTATCTGATTGAAAATCAAGAAAGAAATCGCCTGTTTTATTAGGGCTGTCAAGGCCTGGTGTGGTCACACTTTCTAGTCGTACTCTCGGAAATGTAAGCGTACCATTGCTACGTATCTCATAGGTAGCACTGTTTTTAATAAGTGTTAGATTTGGTACCGTAATGCGTACGAGTGTACGTCCAAAATTCCTAACGAGATTACATCCATTTTGATTTTGCATGATAAATGTATCATCTTCAACTTTAAAAACGAGGTCATTAAAAAGATTTTCTCGAGTTTCAATAGTAATACTTTGCGTGTTTCCTTGAGTAATCTCGAGGCGCATATCATTTTCAGTACGTACTTTATCAAAAAATGGAAGTTCTAATGTCCTTGTAATCGGGTCTCCATCGGTTTGGAGGCAGTCTATAGCATCTTCAGAGTCACAACCATATGATAGCGTTATAAAAAGGAGTGCAGTTAGTATACGCTTTCGCGAAAGCGTACCAAGCATCCACCTCTGTATGTTCAAAATATGTTTCATAATCGATATCCTATTCCAAATTCAACAGCTTCTGCCTTGGCACCGTGTGCTTTTACGGTAACAGCTCCAAAAAAATGATCGCCAAAATAACGCTTGAGGCCTACTCTTTCATATACACGTCCTTCAAAATCATACGGATAGTATACATAATAGCCTAGTTGCGTTACAAAAGCAACGCGCCCAAAACGGAGCTCATGACCTATAAAAATACCCAGGCGTTTCCAATCTTCATCGCCTTGCGTTCCTAATCGTGGAAAAGCAATAGCTTCAAATTCGATTTGTTCTTTTAAAAAGCGAGCAAAAAATACATCAACTCCAGCTTGTAACGTACTTTTATACGAGATACGTTTGTCTACAAAGGCAGAGGCAATAAAAAACGGATGTTGTCCCAATCCTAGTCTGTCGCTTTCGTTAGCGCCACCGCGTAGCACAAAATTATAAGCAATCGGTTCTGTATACTTTTTGGTTCCTAAAGGAATATACGCAGGAATTTCTTGGTCTTTTGGCCTGTAGACAAGCCCAATATTAGCAGCAAGCGTGTTAAGGCTAGAATTTGGTGCACGCACATTTCCATTTGAATAGTGGGTAAGTGTGAATCCTCCTTGTAGGTGTATTTGATTCGTGAGTTGTTGTTTATAATTAAGTAGGAGGTAGGTCGCACTTACAAGATGTGATCCAAAAGCATTATTTTTCTTATTCGTAATAATATCAAATGGGTTGGTATTATACGCAATACCTTGTCCTAGTCTAAACTGAAGCTTTCTTTTTAGAAAATAAAATGAGTAATGCCCAAATAGACTATAGTTCTGACCCACAAAATCATTTCCAAAATCTTGATAGATAAATGAAAACCCCCAATCGGGATAGTTATATCGACGCTCCCATTCGTTTAAACCGTAGGTTTTACGATTATAACTTAGGATAAGTCCTTTGGGATGCTCTGTGATAAGATGCGCAATGTCTTTACTATGTTCTGCAATATTCCCGTAAAAGTATTGTACATCTACGTCAAAAGGTTTTTTGACAGATTCTTGAGCAGTTATAAAAAAGCTGTTGCATACTATAATCAACAGCGTGAGTACTCTTTTGAGCATATGTTTTGTTTGTGAAAGCGAAAATATAAAAATAGAAAGGTTTTTACAGGGTTGTTTGTAAATTAAGATGCAAATTCTAAGGAACCATTTTGATTTGTTCCTATAAAACAATGCTATATCTTGCGCCTTTAACTAACTATCTTCTTACGTATGATCTCTTATTTGATCAAAAATCAACGACATTATGGCTACCGCATGTGCAGTTTTATGCTGTTTGTTTGTGGTTTATTTTCTATAACGACTAGCAGCGCTCAAACTGACGTGCATACTTTGCAATCACTTGCTATAGATGATTCATTATCCATGGCGGTGATACATGCTAGCCTGCTAAAAGATGTACGAGGCAGTGTGGAGATTTTATATAAAAATGAACCATATACCCTTGAGTTGTCTAAAGGTGAAGCGAGTACAGCAATCACATATCGTCTTATGAACTCAAAAGAGAAAGCATATACGGTATACATCACAAAGCATCCTTTATTACAATTTTATATTGATGAACCTATTGTTAATGAGCCAAAACGCATGGCAACGCTTACCTATACAGATAAAGATACCCTTATAGAAACCCATGCAGGGATAGAATTACGAGGAAGTAGCTCGTTGGTGTTTCTTAAAAAGACCTACGATATTAATGTATATACATCTTCTGATGGCGTCTCCAATCAAGATCTTAAGATGGGAGATATGCGTACCGATGATGATTGGATTCTAGATGCTGTTCATAACGAACCTCTTAGATTTCGCTCACATCTGTCTTATCAATTATGGAAAGAAATACACACACCGTATTATCTTAAAAAAGAACCCAAAGCTAAAGCAGGAGTAGAAACTCGTTTCTGTGATGTCTTTATCAATGATCGCTATAAAGGAGTCTATCTTTTAAGCGAGCAAGTAGATCGCAAATTATTAAAGCTTAAAAAGCAAAAGGGAGATACCACACGCGGAGAGCTTTTTCAAGGCGCACGATATTTAGGTGCATCTTCTTTTGATTCCATACCTCAAAAAAAGAATTATATGCTTTCCTGGGGAGGCTATGACATTAAATATCCCGTTCCTACAAATACGCCTTGGGATAACGTATATGATTTTACTGATTTTGTATTGCACAGTGATGACACCGCTTTCGCGAAAGAAATCTCGTCCCGATTTGATATGGTAAATGTGATCGATTATTTCTTATTTGTAAATGCATTACGAGCACCTGATAATTTAGGTAAGAATATCTATGTAGCGCGTTATAAAGAAGGGGAGCCTTATTTTTATATACCGTGGGATCTCGATGGGACGTTTGGTACGATCTTTAATGGCAGACGAATCTCAACCACAGATGACTTCTTGACAAATGGACTTCTACGACGATTAATCACCGTAAATCCAGATAACTTCATACAACGTTTTCAAGAACGATGGATAGAACTTAGGAAAGGTGTTTTTGAAATTGCTGCATTACAACAAAGACAATCTGATCTCTACGAGCTACTTAAAGACAATTTATTGTATGAACGCGAACAAAAACGATGGGGTGATTTTGTATATGATGTAGAAGGGGTAACGTATATGAACGATTGGACAGAGAAAAGGTTGTTGTTTTTGGATGGGTTTATTGGTAGAATGGGGGAGTGAGTGGAGGGAAATCCTTGTGCTTTCAAAAATATGACACTCTATCTATCATAGACATGGTATTCAGTACACAATGAGCAATAATTAATAGCCATAAATTTCGCCCAAATTTCACTTAGGCTATTCCCATAATTAAGCCAATAAGACCAACCCTAATAGACCTTTCTGATAGATCATAAGAATGTCTAAATCCAAAAATAACTGCTTGTAAAATCACAGCAAGAAGTGTTGCTACAGACGTTTTAGAAAATAATTTTTCAAACCAATTCATTAAAAAACCTCTACCTAATAATTCCTCCAGCATCGATTCAATAAGAATAGCTGGTATAATGGTGAAAAATAGGAGCCAATTTCCTTTTAGATTTCCAAATTTAGAAGCTGAGTTTTCAGAATAATTATTTGGCTCTAATGGATTCGGTAAAAAGTCTTTCATTACTTTGAATAGCATTATTGAAAGCGGTATTGCTATTAAAATACCAAGAGTGATTAATAACGTTTTTTTGATGCTTTCAGGTTTACGTAGCCCTAAATCCTTCCAAGAATACTCCAAGATTGTTGATCGTTCTCTGTTGGGGAATCAAGCCAAACGACCTTCTGTAATGTCGCAAAGTGAAGTAATAACCATTGCGATCATCTTTTAATTAAGTGGTTTCAGCACTTTTAAGCACTTCTATCTTTTTTACGTGAAGAACCACATGAAGAAGGAGTTTCCAGAGACAGTTTCTTACAATA
>JBLHOX010000064.1:0-10584 GCA_047623725.1 Dokdonia sp.
CCTCCTACTTCCTGATACACGGTGCGTTTTAAAAACATAAAAGCGCCTACAAGAACTGTTACAGGGCCTACATCCGTTTCATCAAGATCTTCTACATAATAAGAAGTACCACTCCCAAATATCTTTTGAAATGCCACTTTAGGAGTCGGTAAATTACGTTTACTCTCAGGCAGAAACCTTCCTGTACCGTCAATAAGTCGCGTCCCTACAGCACCCATTTTTGGGGTCTTAGCGGCAAAGTCAAGAAGCTTTGTAAAAGTCTCTTCTGTGACACAGGTATCTGGATTAAGAATACAGACATATTCCCCTTGTGCTATCACAACGCCTTGATTATTTGCTGTGGAGAAACCTACATTGTCTTTGTTTGCAATTAAGATAACGTCTGGAAAGAGCGTCCTAACCATCTCACAACTATCATCGGCAGAAGCATTATCTACGACTATAATCTCTGCATCAATCGTCGCAATAGCAGCTTGTACACTTTTTAAGCAAAGCTCCAAAAAGTGACGTACGTTATAATTTACGATGACTACAGAAAGTTGTTTCAAGTACCTTATATATTGGTTAATTTTTTAATGAGGATTCAAACGGAATACGGTGTAAGATACTACGTCCTAACGTAACCTCATCTGCATATTCTAATTCATCACCTACAGAGATTCCGCGTGCAATGGTAGAGGTCTGTACGTTATATGTTTCTACTTGTTTATAGATATAAAAGTTGGTAGTATCGCCTTCCATGGTTGAGCTTAACGCAAAGATGACTTCTTTTACCTCGCCTTGTTTTACTTTTTCTATGAGCGTATATATATTCAGTTCCTGCGGTCCTATACCATCTAACGGGCTAATCTTACCGCCTAATACGTGATACAATCCTTTATACTGGCTGGTACTTTCTATCGCCATTACGTCTCTTACATCTTCTACGACACACACCAAAGAGGCATCACGATTTGGGTTTGCACAAATCTCACATAGTTCTACGTCAGAGATATTATGGCATTTCTCACAGAACTTAATGGTATCTCTCATCGTGAGCAATGCTTCTGCGAGATGATGTGTTTGTGTTTCTGGTTGTCTTAATAAATGCAATACGAGTCGCAACGCTGTACGTTTTCCTACGCCAGGCAATTGTGACATTTCATATACGGCATTTTCCAGAAGTTTTGAAGAGAATTCCATAGTAATGAATAACGAACGTTAGAATTATTTTTTTATGAATTGAAGAACTTGTGTACTCGTATTTGTCTTTAGTTGTAGGAAATAAATTCCAGAAGCTAATGCGTGTGTTTCGATTATTTTTTGTCCGTTTGATGTTCCTGATAAAACACGTTGTCCGTTGATGGTATACAATTCATAATCGGTTGTGATTGTAGTATCCATTTGAATATATTCAGTAAAAGGATTTGGATATGCAACAGCTGTGATCGCAGTTTCTTCTTCAAGTCCTAAACTACTACAGTTAGGATTTTCCCCAGATGCCGTTTGCAAAACACCATTGGTCACCCACCAATTTTCCCAATCTCCTCCAGAACCAGTCTCCCAATCAGCAAGGTTAAAAGTATTTGCTCCATCCTGTGTCCCTGGCACTTTATATACTTTGATAGCTTCTCCATCTCGATTCCAATTCAGTACATTTCCATCTGTACAGTTTTCAGGAACAAAATCTTCTGTACAATTGGCTTGCATAAAATAAGCGAAGTCATTATCATTAGGATATCCTCCAAAAACACGAGCCTCTCCATTTTCTTCTATACAGACTGCCGTAAACTCTTCACTAGCAATCCCAAAACTACGCACTTGAAAATCGGTAGCGATACGTGCTAAAAACGCAGCGCTTCTCCCACGACGATCTGGACTATCAAAATGTGTATCTGTAATGGTATTTTCTAAAAAAGGTAGCTCTATAAAATCTTGACTTCCTATAGCCATTCTAGGATGATACGGATTCTGTAATGCTTGAGCAGAAGTAACAGTACCATTTTCAGCGCTAAAATAATGATCTCCCAATATTGCCATTCCTGCGCTTGTACCTCCTAAAACACCTCCTTTTACAATGACATGATCAGTGAGTAATTGCGCTATGGGAGTGTCTTTAAAATAAGACACATAATTATATTGATCTCCACCTGCAAACCAGATGGCTTCTGCGTTTTCTATTTGCTCAATCACATACGGATCTGTTGCTCCAGATGCATTATTGATCAAAATAGTCTCTACCGAATTTACAGTCACACCAAGTTCTGAAAAGAAATAGTCATTATATCCATCACTCCCAGACGCTCTCAATACTAAGACATCGCCTCCATTTGCTTTTTCTAAAAACCAAATCATAGCATTGTCATTTTCTGTAGCACCACCCATCAAACAGATTCCAAAATCTGGTGTTGGTGTTACATCAAATGGATCTCCTGTAAAAAAGCTTGTAAATGACTGCGCTTGTAACATCGTACAAGTCAATATGGTTAAAAGTAAAAAAAATCTCTTTTTCATTTCTTAATTTTTATCTTCTAGCAAAGGTACAAATCGAAACTCTCCAAATTCTTTTTTCTCAAATTTAGTCGCTTCTACACGTACAAATAAAGTCATCATTTGAGGGTCATCACCTACAGGAATCACAAGTCTACCTCCTACTTTAAGCTGGCTCAATAACGGCTTTGGAACATATGGTGCTCCGGCAGTAACGATAATACTATCAAAAGGGGCATAATCAGGTAATCCTTTGTAGCCATCTCCAAAACTTAAAAACTTAGGCCTGTAGCCTAGTTTAGATAAAAAGAGTTTTGTTTTTTTAAATAATTCTTGTTGTCTTTCTATAGAGTATACTTTCGCCCCGAGCTCACATAAAACAGCCGTTTGATACCCACTTCCTGTTCCTATCTCTAATACTTGATCTCCTCGTTTTATTTTCAATAATTCACTTTGAAAAGCTACAGTATAAGGTTGAGAGATCGTTTGATCTGCTGCAATAGGAAAAGCCTTGTCTTGATAGGCATGATCTTCAAAGCTGCTATCCATAAAAAAATGCCTTGGTATTTTTCCAATAGCGTCAAGTACAGCTGTATTTGTAATCCCTTTATTCTTGACAATTTCTACCAATTGTCTGCGTTTTCCTTGATGGCGAGTCGTATCCTTCATTGGGATAAAAATACAGATTTAACCCACATCATACATTAGAAAATCTATTACATTTCAAAATTATTGCAAACACTATCGCTACGCTAGTTACCCAGTCAAGCTGAGTACAGGTTTTGAGTTTACCCATAGCCCTTCGACTACGCTCAGGGTAAACTACGATGCTGAAATTAATAAAACATCCTATTTTATAGTAGTTTCAAACCTCATCACAAAGTTTTATTGCATAATCTAGGTTTGATTGAGTTTTGAAAGATTATATAAAAAAAGCCACCCGGAGGTGGCTTTAAATAAATAGATACAAAGTATATTAAGCTTTTGCTTCAGTAGTTTCGTTTTTTGAAGCTTGTACCGCAAGGTTATATATCACTAATCCAAACCCTATTTTATTGATCGCATCTCCTATGTTATAAATAACATCCATTTGCAATCCATTTAGTCCATCATACCATCCTGGTGTTCCAGCCATATATCCTAGAGGATAGATAGCCCAACCTACAAGTACAAACCAACATAGGGTTTTATGAGCCTTTAATACATATCCACCTGCTTGGACTGCTAATTTTTTAGCACTACCTAACCAAATCTCATAAGCTATTGCAAAATAAGCAATACCTGATATTAGACCCCAGAACCAAGCTTGATCTCTATACACAGCTTCTCCTAAATATCCAGTCACTAACATCACAACAGATAAAAAGATAAGACGCCACATTAATGATGGTTTCGCCCCTGCTACTTTTAGGATTAAATAAAACTCTACACACATAAGAGGTACGGTAAGTACCCAATCTACATATCTAAGGAATGTAGGAGACTCCATATTCGCAGCCCAGTAATCTCTCATGTACCAATAATGCACCGCAGCAATAAAGGTAATAAGTCCTGAAACTAAAATGGATGTTTTCCACTTACGACTAAAATCGTTCATAGAAAAGAAGAAAAAAGCACTCGCAGCCATCATAGCCATACAACCTACAAAGAAAGTAAAGCCTACATAGTCATCTGTTGGCATAGCTGCAACATCTTTAATAAATAACATAGAATTTTTCATTTTTAGCAATTTTTATGGTTAATTTCTACAAAGTTAATGAATAATTTAATTATGTTTAACTATTTTAAGAAAATATTAAACAAAACAAATATCTATGTCAGATAAAATGCAAAGCATCGCTTTAATTCTAAGCCTCATTAGCGTATGGCTTGTTAAGTACTTACCAGAAGCTGCCACAAATACTATCGGGTATACACTTATTCTCACAATAGGTATTGTTCATGGAGCTAATGATATACACTTAGAATTAAGAAAAAATAAAATAGCAGCAATCCCTGTAAACGCCTTTACGTTATTAATTAGATATATTTCACTAATCGCATTGACAGCTACCGTGTTTTATTTTTTCTCAGCATTTGCCTTGTTATTTTTCATTCTATTTAGTGGATACCATTTTGGAGAGCAACACTGGCAAAAGCATCTCTCTAAAACCAGAAAAACACGTTCTATCTTTTTTGGTCTTTATGGACTCATGGTATTATTCCTTTTCTTTTATCGCAATCCAGAAGACTCACAAGAAGTAATTATTCACCTCACAGGATATACCATCTCTCCGCAAACATTCACTATTGCTTTTATAATAAGTAGTCTATCATTCTTGACATTAGCGATCTTCCACCTAAAAGAAAAAGCTTGGAATTTTTGGATTAGGGAACTCTTTTTCATCCTTATTTTTGGAATCATATTTAGTATTGCACCTCTAATTTGGGCGTTTGCTATCTATTTTATTTTTTGGCATAGCATTCCGTCCCTTGGAGATCAAATACAATTCTTATATGGAGGTACAGAAAAAAAACACATTATTAAGTATGCGAAGCAAGCACTTGTGTATTGGGTGATCTCATTAGTTTTTATAATTTCCCTTGTTTTCCTTTTAAAAGATCAAGTACAAATACTCACTGCGTTACTTATCGCTTTTCTTGCAGCGATCACAATCCCCCATACCTTACTAATGAGAGAAATATTTAAAACATAAGCATAGCCCTGCAATCGCTTTAGAAGTATTATTTTTGTAAAAAACGAAACCCTATGCTTAAAGCTGGAGTGCTAGGTGCTGGACACTTAGGAAAAATACATTTACGTCTTTTACAACAATCTGAAAATTACGAGCTTATTGGTTTTCATGATGCTTCTCCTGAAGTACGCAAAGCCATCTCTGAAGAATTTGGACACACACCTTTCGATACGATAGAAGGTCTCATAGAGGCTTGTGATATGGTAGATGTGGTCACTCCTACGACACATCACTTTGAATGTGCAAAAAAAGTAATCACTGCTGGAAAGCACTTGTTTATAGAAAAACCTATTACCAATACCGTTGCCGAAGCAGAGGAGTTATTGAAGCTTGCCGCAACACATAACGTATTAGGACAAGTAGGTCATGTAGAGCGTTTCAATCCTGCATTTATGTCGGTAAATGACTCGATACAAAGCCCTATGTTTATAGAAGCTCACCGTCTTGCCGAGTTTAATCCCAGAGGGACCGATGTTCCTGTGGTCTTAGATTTGATGATCCATGATATCGATGCTATTTTAAGCGTGGTCAAAAGTCCTGTAAAAAATGTATCGGCTAGTGGTGTTTCTGTCATTAGTGAAACTCCAGATATTGCCAATGCCCGTATCGAATTTGAAAACGGATGTGTTGCCAATCTTACCGCAAGTCGTATCTCTCTTAAAAATATGCGTAAAGCACGTTTCTTCCAGAAAGACGCTTACATCTCTGTTGATTTTCTAGAAAAGAAAGTAGAGGTTGTAAAAATGAAAGATGCTCCTGAGAGTCCTGATGATTTTGCAATGATTCTTCAGAATGCAGAAGGCATTAAAAAGCAAATCTATTTTGATAACCCTGATGTTCCTGCAAATAATGCGATTCTTGATGAGTTAGACGCTTTCGCGAAAGCAATAAAAACCAACACCACACCCATTGTATCCTTAGAAGCTGGTACCGAAGCTTTACGTATTGCAAAAATGGTGATTGCCAATTTCTAAAACCGAATGATGTCAAAACATATATTTGTCATAATCGTCTTTATACTTTCTATCACAACGCTCGCTGCACAGCAGAAAGCTGAAAAGGTAGAAGTGATTGATATGGTCAAAGATTTAATTCTCACAAAAAAGGTAGAGTCAAACATCAAACAAGTGTGGTGGTTACCGAGTGAATATTGGAGATTTGCCTTAGCTGACACTCCCAATATAGGAGAAGAAGTTATTCTAGATATCGAAAGCAAATTAAAAGGATATTCGCTTTTTTCTGTTGTAAATTCAGATATCAACCCGTTTGATGGTTTTAAAATAAAAGATGCGGTAGTTACCATCGTAAACAACAATGCTATCCTTACGCCAATACCAGACGAAGAAGTTCCTGCAGACATCAAAGAACTTATTAATTTGCTTCGCCCTACCCTTGCGAGTATGGTAGGACAATTAGGAGAACAAATGATCTTTTATGTTTTTAAAAACGACTTAGAGGATGGAACAACAGCGATCTCACCTTACAATACTGGAAAATTAGATGTAAAAGTAAACGGTACCGGTTTTATCTATCGCTTGCCCTTACAATCTATGGTAGAAAAGAAAACTTGTCTAGAAGATCAAGAACAACTTAATGGAAATTGGGAATACTGCCCTTGGCATGGAACCAAATTGATATATAGAAATTAACACAAGATTTCCGCCTCAGTGGAAGTTGAGTAACAGTAAAGAATAGTAACACGAGATTTCCGCCCCAGTGGAAGTTGAGTAACAGTAACGAATAGTAACATGAGATTTCCGCCTTCGCGGAAATTAAATATAGCTTATGAAAAACATCGCCGTCATCGGTGCAGGAACCATGGGTAATGGTATTGCACATACATTCGCCCAAAGCGGATACAAAGTACAACTCATAGACATCTCTCAAGCGTCTCTAGACAAAGGGATCGCTACGATTACCAAAAACTTGGATCGTCAGCTTGCTAAACAGCGTATTACCGAAGCTCAAAAACAAGCAACACTTGATAATATCACCACATTTACAGATATGGGTGAAGGTGTTGAATATGCTGGACTTGTGGTAGAAGCTGCTACAGAAAATGTAGATCTTAAGCTTAAAATATTTAGAGATTTAGATGCTGCTACTGGAGAAGATACCATTCTGGCAACCAATACATCGTCTATCTCTATTACGCAAATCGCTGCAGTGACAAATCGCCCTGAAAAAGTGATCGGTATGCACTTTATGAATCCTGTGCCTATTATGAAATTGGTAGAGATTATACGTGGTTATAATACGAGTGATGAAGTGACTACAGCCATTATGGAAATGTCTAAAGACCTAGGAAAAGTACCTGTTGAGGTAAATGATTATCCAGGTTTTGTAGCCAACCGTATTTTAATGCCTATGATCAATGAAGCCATAGAAACCTTATATAACGGTGTGGCTGGTGTATATGAAATAGATACCGTGATGAAACTAGGAATGGCGCACCCGATGGGGCCTCTTCAACTTGCTGATTTTATAGGACTCGATGTATGTCTTTCTATTCTTGAAGTCATGCACGACGGATTTAAAAATCCAAAATATGCTCCTTGCCCATTATTAGTAAACATGGTACGTGCTGGGAAATTAGGTATAAAGTCTGGAGAAGGTTTTTATGATTATTCAGAAAGTCGTAAAGCAGAGAAGATAGCAAAGATGTTTGCTTAATATAAGGTTGAGGAGTTTAACAAGTATATCGTAAACTGAGATCATACTATCTATAAAAAAGAAGATGCAACAGATAACAACTCATCCATATCGTTTAGAGAAGAAGAGGTATTTTAACTTAATGGTGACATTATTTTTTAAAAGAAAATGGTATCTCGTCGTATTAGTGGTATCGCTTCTTATCTTTTACATCCCAAAGTTTTCTGAAGATAATTTCTCGCGTTTTATGGTCATTTTAGGACTCATGTATATCCCATTAAATATCTATAGAATTTATAGATGGGTATACGCAAAAAACAATGCCAATTATTTTATTGAAAGCACATTGACAGTAGAGAATTCTTTTTTATATTTTAAAGACATTGCAGATAATGAAACAAAAGTAAGTGTCGCTACCTTTGTTAAAATGACGCAAACAGAAGACGAGTTTCTTTTATATCTATCTCAGAATAATTTTAGTTATATTCCAAAATCTGCATTTAAAACAGACGAAGACCGCGATTATTTTGAAAAAATGATAAAAGAGAATATCACTTCTTAATTCCTAATACAACAAATGCCTAAAATCATTCCATTTCGTGCTGTACGCCCTACTAGAGATAAAGTAAGTCTTGTGGCATCAAGATCCTACGAATCGTATTCAAAAAAGGGACGTAAATTCAGGATGGATAGAAATCCATATTCATTTTTACATATTGTAAATCCAGGCTATAAATACCATAAAGAAATCACGGGTAAAAAAGCATTTGCACTTGTACGTAATCGCTATCAGGAGTTTAAAGAAGATAATATCTTTATAAAAGAAGAACAACCTGCTTTTTACATCTACAAAATTATAGATCGTAAAGGGCGCGAGTTTTGTGGGCTTATAGGTGGTGCAAGTGTCTTTGACTACGAAAACAACCTCATCAAAAAACACGAAGATACGCTTGAAGATAGAGAAGAGCTATTTAAGGAATATTTGGATACGGTAGGATTTAATGCAGAAGCAGTACTCCTCACCTATCCTGATAATGAATCTATTTCCTCTATTATTACGGAAGCCACAAAAGAACGTGCTGAGTATGAATTTACATCTACGACCAGAGATACGCATTATCTGTGGACGTTAAGTGATCCCAAAAATATTGAAGCGATTCAAGAAGCGTTTGCACAAATGCAACAGCTTTATATTGCTGATGGGCATCATCGCTCATCTTCCTCCTATTTACTTGCTAAAGAACATCAAAAAAATGATCCTGAGTATCATAAAGAGGCTTCCTATAATTATTTTATGAGTTACCTTATTCCTGAGTCTCAGGTGCAGATTTATGAGTTTAACAGACTGGTAAAAGACCTTAACGGATTATCAAAAGAAGAATTCCTCATTGCATTAGACACCTATTTTAGAATCGAAAATAGAGGCGTTACCACCTATAATCCAAGTAAACAACATCACTTCTCTATGTACCTTGACGGAGAGTTTTATTCGCTCTATTTACGTAAGAGTAATTATAATTTTGAAAACACACTAGAAGCATTAGACACGCAAATTTTATACAAGACCATCCTCGAACCTATTTTAGGAATCTCAGATTTACGTAACGATGCACGTATATCCTATGCGGGTGGGAAAAAAGATATGATGTATGTAAAAAGTGTTATTGACAAAGAGGAATATGCTGTGGGCTTTGGAATGGTTCCATTAACCATGGAAGAACTCAAACGTATTGCAGACGATGGCTACACCATGCCACCTAAAAGCACCTATATTGAACCTAAATTACGAAGTGGCATTACCATTTATGAGTTTTAATGTAGTACCTATCCAATAACACTATGAGTATTAAAGAAAATATAAAAGGTTTTAAAGAAAACATCCCTGATACGGTTACACTAGTCGCTGTATCAAAAACCAAACCCACCACTGCCATACAAGAAGCGTATGATAGTGGGCAACGTATTTTTGGTGAAAACAAAATACAAGAGATGTCAGAAAAATGGGAGCAACTTCCTAAAGACATCCAATGGCATATGATAGGTCATGTACAAACCAATAAGGTGAAGTTTATGATTTCCTATGTGCATCTTATTCATAGTGCAGACAGACTTAAATTATTCAAAGAAATAAACAAACAAGCCGCGCTAGTAAATCGTGTTGTAGATGTATTACTCCAAGTAAAAATTGCACAAGAAGACACCAAGTACGGAATGCCCATTCAAGAAGCAACCGAGCTCCTTAAAGGTTCTCAGTTAGATACCTATCCCAATGTACGTGTTGTAGGGCTTATGGGTATGGCTTCTTTTACAGATGATATCAATCAGGTCGCTGCTGAGTTTAAGATGTTGGAAAGTTTGTTTACACGCTTTCGCGAAAGCAAAAACCTCGCAACCCTCTCCATGGGAATGAGTGGTGATTACAAACTCGCTATAGAAAACGGAAGCACGATGATACGTGTGGGAAGTGCTATTTTTGGAGCGAGAAATTATAATTAAGTATACGTAATGGAGTATGGTGGTTTATTTTTAAGAATGGTATCTTTTTATAAAACCAATCCTAAAAATAATTCCGTTATCATCACTCCTAATTACAAACTCGCCATAGAAAACGGAAGCACGATGATACGTGTGGGAAGTGCTATTTTTGGAGCGAGAAATTATAATTAAGTATACGTAATGGAGTATGGTGGTTTATTTTTAAGAATGGTATCTTTTTATAAAACCAATC
>JBLHOX010000065.1:0-10567 GCA_047623725.1 Dokdonia sp.
CTTATTGATAGCTTTCTGCACAAGGATGCAGGTGTTGCCATTAAAAGTATAAATCTAAACGGAGATGGAAATTTTGTTTTTACATTTTCTGATAATACAACAGAAATTATAAAGCAACTTCCCGATGAACTCCCTATTAGTTTTATCACAGATCTTCAAAATCAACTTGATGTAAAAGTAGACAAAGAAGCTAATAAGCAATTGTCTACCCAAGATTTTACAACAGCTCTAAAATCTAAACTTGAGCAGTTAGAGAACTATGTACATCCAGCAACACATAGTATTGCCGAAATAGAAAATTTACAGCAATCTTTAGATCGAAAAGTTGGAACAACAGGAAATGAAACGATAAACGGATTAAAAGTCTTTAATGAAATCGTAGAACTTATAGATGGATTAAAAATCTCAAACTTTTCTGGAACAGGACTTAGGAACCTAGTCGTTCAAGCAGATGGAACTGTCGCAGTAACAGCTATTGCAACAGATCTGTTTATAGATAATACAACATTTGATGAAACCACAAAAATTCTAACCTTAGAGTTAATTAATGGAACCATTATAGATGTCGATTTGTCAAGTCTTGAGGAAGATTTAACAGGACTTCAATCCAGTATTACATCACTACAATCTAGTGTAACAGCATTACAAAATACAAAATTAGATAAAGGAGGGTACAACGGGACAGCACAAGATTTAGATACTATAAAAAGAAATAAGTCCGCTTTCGCGAAATCAATTACAGATGCTTCCGGAAATCTAGAATTACAAGGAGACCAAGAAGCTCCAGGACCTAGCCATTATTATGGAACAAATGGAGATGGTGTAAAGGGATATCACGAAATAGAACCTATCTATTTTAATGTAACCAACCTTTTCCTAGGAGGCGCTAGTAATAATACAGATGATCAAGAATTTTTTATTGACTTATCATCTTATGGCGTATTAAAGCCTGGACATCAATTAGAAATAAACAATATTGAGTTTAGAGGTAATTTTGGTTTAAATACAGAGTATGTAGATGTCGCTTTTGATACTGTTGTAAACACAAAAACTCGTATTGGAGAAGCAGGTGGGATAGACTCAAGTCAGTGGCAAAGCGCACAATCCATTGGTGATGGAGCTATAGTAACAATTGTGCAATTACCTACAGAAGAGATAGGATTTGTGTTATATGTGTCTCCTAGTGATGCTGTAAACTTTAGACCAAGAGGAATGAACAATTGGTGGGAATTAAGAGCAGATGTGCAATTTAAAATTTAACAAAAATGATTTGGATAGGAAAAGGAATAGATGATATAGTAAGAGCACAACTGGATGAGCAACCAGCAGATGATTATTTGGGATTGATCTGGGAAGAAGTTGCAGAATATGAAAACCCAGACCCAAAGCACCTTTTAAAGACATTAGTCGTGTCTTCTCAAGAAAGGAAAGAAGTTACAGCGATAAACTATGTGACAGAGCTTAAATCCGGAGTACGCCTTATAGAAGATGTGACTCTCACTAATGATGGTTTAGTACAAGAAACAAACTATTATTACAAAGATGGAGAAGAGAGAAAGCCCGTTTTAAAAATCACCGAAGCATACGAGTATAGAAGTGGTGATTTAGAATTCAACCCTGCAGAACGCGGTATGTATTCCAGAGAAAAGAAATGGCAATATTATTTTGAAAATGGAACTTTAGATACAGAAGATCAAAATACAAAAATCAAGTATAAAGTATACGAGACCAATAGACAGATCTTAGATGTAGGGCTTAAAAGGCGTACCAATATTACACGTGTTTTGTCAGAAAAAGCAGGAGCAATATTAGTGATTTTAGGAGTCTTTAAAGACGATGAAGTTTCTACGGCAAAAAAGAAAGCTTATGATGCTTTAAGAGTACTTTCTAGAGAGTTTTCTACAGACTTTACAGAATATAAAGCATACGCTACTACAAATCTTTATGCTGCTATAGAAAATGAATCAACACTACCTTGGTTAGATGTTTTTGTACCTACACAAGAACAATTAATAGTCTCTGGAAAAACAGAAGAAGAAGCTGCCGTTTTTCAATCATATATACAAGCACTCAAATTATACGATATGCAAGGTAATACGATACGTAGCTATTTTGTAGAAAAATTAAAAGGAAAAGTATCTTAGAAAGATTGTATGCTAGCCAGTTATTGTAAGAACTAGAATGCCCCAAATCGTACTCAGTACATAGTAGTTTAACCTAAAAAAATGAATATGAAAACTGTAAAATTTTTATTTACAGCAATGGCTTTGCTATGGCTTATTGTGACTGTAAGTTGCATAATACCTATTAGTCTATTAGTAACACCATTTCTATGTGTTTCAAAAAAATATTATAAAGAATGGATATTATTCTTCTTTGCATGTATAAGTGCAATAGGATTATTTCCACTTGGATTTTTATATAGAATACTAAAATGGAAAGAATTTAAAAGATACCTCAGACAGGTGAGTCTTAGTATTGATATCACTGGAAATACAATTGTAGGAGCACTTTTAAATGACAATTTTATAACCAAAGAATCTATACATAAGTTCGGAGTTGTACAAGAAACAATTAGTGATAATCTTGGAGAAAATGAAAGAGATAATACACTGACAATTTTTGGAAAAAGAGTTTCAAATCTTTTAAGTGTTTTTGACTTTGATCATGCAAGAAATTCGATTGTTGAAGATAAATAACGAAGAACAGATGTATAATAAAATAGTAGAATACTCTAACGAGTTTAAGATTCTTGCATACTCACTTTTTGTATATCTAGAAATAGATGTAGAACTCTTAAAAGTCTTATTCTGTCTTATGTTGATAGATACTTTTTTAGGAGTTATTAAAGTCATTGTACTAGAAAAAATATTTTCATTTAAACGGTTAATACAAGGGCTTGTGTCCAAAATCGCAATACTCCTTATTCCAATTTCTTTAACGCTTATGGGAAAAGGACTCAATTACGATTTTAAATGGTTTGTAACCCTTGTTATAGATCTTCTTATTGTAAGTGATGGGATTTCTATTTTTAGTAATGCAATAGCAATTAGGACAAAAAAGGAAGTCAAAAATTTTGATGCGCTCACCACGCTCTTAAAAACAGTAAGATGTTCATTGATTAAATTATTCACAAGATTTCTGGATACTATAGATGAAAAAAAAAACAAGATGTAGCTTTTTAAATGTTACAATGAATTTTTACTAAAACAATAGTATAGGTGATTGTGAGTAACGGCCAGTTGTTATAAAAGGCTATCATATATAAGTAATACGGGGTATTCTGACTGTATTGTATGATAAATAATTTTTATACAGATAAATGCCTTTGCAACGAGTGTTTTTTACGCTTTCGCGAAAGCGTACGATGTATCCATTAATACATCCTCTTTAGAACACCAACAATAACGTATTGTAAAAGCTGATAATAAAGCCTAAACCAGAAAAAGAAGACCAAATAATAACCATAAAAATCATGGAAATTAAAAAGAGAACACACACAAGTGTTTGCATTTTATGACCATAATACATGTAAAAAAAATGAAAAAACACTTAAGATATGCCTTCAGCCAGTATGGAGTAAAAGAACGAGAAGGAAGTAAAAATAACCCTGAAATCATATCGTATTTTAAAGAGTTAGGGTATAAAGGTAAAATGGTAAAAGAAGAGACAGCTTGGTGTTCAGTTTTTGTGAATTGGGTGCTTAAAATGTGTGATGCTCCATATACAGGAAAACTAAACGCAAGAAGCTGGTTAGAAATAGGAATGGAAACCAATAATCCTCAACCTGGAGATATTGTGGTGCTATGGAGAGAAAGTAAAAAAAGTTGGAAAGGACATGTGGGATTTTATATCAATGAGGTAGATGGCGAAATTTTTATACTTGGAGGAAATCAAGAAAATCAAGTAAAAATATCAGGATATCCAAGCTCAAGACTTTTGGGGTATAGAGTTATTATTTAATAAGAGAATCAAGATCTAATCAAAAAATATTGAGATACCATGGACTTCGTCATATTTGTGTACTACATAGTGCACTACTACGCACTCTACAAAAGAAGATTTGGATCTATTAGAGTACTTCTTTTATCAGTATTCAAACCTCCATATATCATAATCAAATAATCTCTTGTGAATACATGTGTATTGATGGATAAAGTATACTATGTTATTTCTAAAACTGTAATATGTTTTATTTTGAAATGAATTATTTGACAAAATATAGCTATAGTAAACAAATTACAAACTTTTGCATAGTTTTAATAAGCTTTTAAACCTTATTAATGTTAAATATTACTGAAACTATTGTATTATTACATAATAATTATTGCATACGTCTAACAATTGTTGGATATTTGTAACAAATAAAGAAACAAATGATTTTAAAAGATTTTTATTTAGATAAAATAGCGCGCATCGATACCGAAATGGATTTCATTGGTGTAGTGTCAGATATTACCTTATATAACGATAGTATTTTTAGAACACCTATCACAACACCAACAATATTATTTAAATATGATTGTATTGATTGGGAAACGTCTTCAGAACAAACGTATAAAGCAGACGCGACATTCTGTATTTATATCGTACTCCCTTTGCAAGGTCAATTGGCAGGAGCTCAAAGCTATGAAGCTGTATTTAATATTGCTCAAGGTGTAGATAAGGCTATTCTGTCAAGAAATACAACAGCTACGCCTTTGATAGACTCTAATTCAACCTTTAAAATAAAGGAAAAACAGTATTGTAATGTTGATCAAGATAATTGGGAGAAAACAGATTATTTTATCTGGGAAATATCCTATAAAACAACGCTCATAGAAACAGAGCTTAAAAAACGATATAGATTAGTATACAATGGCGCTACTGTAGAAGAATTAGAAAATCAAGGATACAAGCTTACAGAAGGGCCAACCGGAGCATTTATTTCTTTAGAAGACCAAGAAATTAATGAGATCATTGATCCGCCATTAAAAAACAATAATTAAATAATAACACATAAACAATAATAAGCTATGAGACGCAGCAATAAATTATTAGAAAAAAGAAGAGCATTTGTATTAGACTATGTGCTAGAAAACCAAGAAAAACAAATGAAAGTAATCGTAAGTGAGCTTTCAGAAAAACTCTTTGTGACAGAACGTACAATCTATACAATTATAAATGAAGGAGTGCAATTGCAAGCTTCATAGTGTGTTGCTGAAACTACTGATCTTGAATTATTTAAATTCAATTTCATCAAATACTGAACATTATATTTGTACTAGGAATAAAGCGCGCTCCTTACATTAAATAAAGTTCAAATATTCTTCTTTATTCTTAAGAAGAATCACATTCTAAAATTTTTGAATACTAAGATTTTATGAAGCTATAAAAAGCTTCATACAGCCCTTTTTATGCTCAAATTTTAAGACAATTAAACAGCAAAATAATTAAAACCTTAACATTAAAATTAAATTATGGGTACATTAAATGACGTAGTAATTAACAAACTTTCAGGCGGATTAGGAAGAAGAAACCCTAGTCAAGACATGGTGTCTGGATTACTATTTGACGGATTAGCGACAACTCCAGTTGGATCGCTAGAACAAGACAAAGCGTATCGTTTAGCTTCTGTAGAAGATGCTGAAGCATTTGGAATTGACGCAACGTATGATGTAGGTGGACAATCTGCATATTACCAAATCCAACAGTATTTTAGATTAAATCCATCAGGAGATTTATTCATTATGGCGACTGCTACAAATAGCGCTTATGCAGATGTAGCTGGACTGGCAAAAGCTTTTCAGGAAGCTGCCGATGGAGAAATTCGTCAAATGGCAATTATCTATTCAGGTACTGCAGATTTTGTAGCAACAAAAGCAGCAGCACAAGTAGCACAAGTACAAGCAGACGAGGCGTATGCAGATTATATGCCTTTTGAAGTATTAATCGAAGGAAAAGGATTTGCAACAGTATTATCAGCTGGAGCATCTGGAGCAGATAATCTTGCAGAATTAGGAGCAAGCAACGTATCTGTTGTCGTAGCTATGGATGTAGCAGCAGCAGCAACGTACCCTAATACAGCAGCCGTAGGTATGGCACTTGGTGCAATCTCTCGTGCAAAAGTATCAGAAAACATTGCGTGGGTAGAGCAGTTTAACCTTGCAGGTGCAGGATTTGCACAAGCAGGATTTGTAGGTGGAGAAGAAGTAAAAACTCAAGGAGCACTTGAAACATTAAATGGGAAGCGTTATGTATTTGCAAGAACACATACTGGATTACCAGGAGTATATTTTAATGATAGTCATACAGCTACATTAGGTACTTCAGACTTTGCTTATGTAGAGAGCAACCGTACAATTAATAAAGCAGCACGTTTATTACGTACCGCATTATTACCAAAACTAAACTCACCTATCCTTGTAAATGAAGCTGGGCAATTAGCACCATCTGTAACAAAAGGATTTGAGACGTTATGTCGTGCAGCTTTAGAAGGAATGGTTTCAAACCAGGAAGTATCTGTATTTGATGTATTTGTAGATCCTGCTCAAGACATTCTTGCAACATCTGAGTTACGCATCAAGGCAGAAGTAACACCAGTTGGAACAGCTCGTAAAATTATCGTAGACCTTGGATTCAAAAACCCATTCGGACTAGGAGCATAAGACCGCCTTAAAACAATTATTCACAAAGAAAATTAGAATTTAAAATATGAATGCATTACCATTAATAAACGGACAACAACATAGCTGGTCTTCTATCGAAGTACGTATGTTAGACAACATCGTGACAGGGATCACCTCTGTAAATTATGACGACTCAGTGATGAAGGAGAACCACTATGGAGCAGGAGATCTTCCAGTACACAGAGGACGTGGTAAATATGAAGCAAAAGCCTCTATTACATTATATAACTATGAAGTAGAAGCGATTATCGCAGCACTTCCAAGAGGAAGACGTTTACAAGACGTACCTTCTTTTGATATCGTAGTAAGCTATCTAGATGACAGTAATGATATTATCACACACGTAGTACGTAACTGCGAGTTTAATACAAACTCACGTGGTATTAATCAAGGAGATACAAAAATTGAGGTTTCTTTTGACCTTATTTGTTCTCACATTGAGTGGAACTAAAACACCATAAAGGATTTGCGTAGGATATATATTTAAAGCATATATACCACACTATTCAGATCCTTTTACTTTTTAATGTGTCCTCCACCAGACCCTAAACGGGCAAGACAAACAATGTAAAATAACGTTTGTAGCGTCTAGCTGGAGTAACACATCACTCGCAAAAAGGTTGCTTTTAAGAATTTCTTAGTTGCAAACCCCTTAAAGGCAGCCTTTCCCATTATAACAATTCACAAAAATAACCGTACACATGAAATGAGTATAAACAAAATTAATTTTTTGCATACCAACCTGAATAATTAAATTTTTTATGCGAAAGCGAAGCGGTTGATCTAAGCAAGAAATTTTATTCGTCTCATTTCTAATAAAATAAAATTTTCAAATAGATGAAAACCCAAGTAAAAGACATCACAAAAGTAATAGACGGTAACATTACACAAGGACAACTCAATACCTGGAAAAATAAATTTGGTCGTGTGGTCAAACTGCAAATAGAAGACGATGATGCAAACACATTATACGCCTATTTCAGAAAACCAGATATAAGCATACGTTCCGCTGTATTACAAGCCTCAAAAATGGATGAGTTTAAAGCCCTAGAAGTACTCTTTAAAAACTGTTACTTAGGAGGAGACGGCGCTATAGAGCAAGAAGACGATCTACGCTTAAACATTACCACCGCATTTTCAGACCACATACAACCTAGACCGGTAAAAGTAGAAGTGCTCTAATAAAAAATAAATAGGGATGACCTCTGTTGGGGCGTTCCCTTTTTTATATAAAGTAAGATATGAATTCAAGATCTGTCGCTAGAGAGACCTTGAGTTTATATATGACTTAAAAGGATTAAAAAAGGTCGGGCTTTCCGTTATATCTTTTTTGAGCATATATGCCACTCAAAAAAGGATGCCACTACAATCCCTATCGCAATTTCACACAACAACATACATATACATACAATCTCATAGTGAGATAACTCATTATAAACAACATCATTCCTATGGGAGTCATCACACATCAACTTAACGTAGAAAACCTTGCAGAGTTACAACTTAAACTTCCGCTATTATTCCACAAAATAGCGAGGATGCAGGAAGAAGAGAGAAGAGAAGAGCGCATCAATAGACTCGTTTTTTCAGAGGTACATAGATTAAATGACCTTTCTGTAAGAGCTTATAAAGAAAATTATCTCACAAAAACTATTGAAGGACAAAAATATAGCTTCATTAGAAACCTTGATAATGAGTGGGAATTTGGTGGATTAGCACTAGACGAGGTCGTTGTCACAGCAAAGGCTATAAATTATAATAACGCTAGAGGTTTTGTAAGAGCAGAAAAAGGAATTTATCTTTATGGAGGAGATGAAAACTACATAGGTGAGAAAATAGAAAAAGGAGAACCGTATGGTATAGCTACAACAGTCGAAGTAAAAGTCTTATTTCGTGGAAACGAAGATAAAAATGGATGGTTACGTATCCAGATCGTAGATACCAAAGAAGTTGGTTGGATTCAAAAACAATTTATACAGATTATTCCTGTAGATACTTTGTTAGATAGTTACACTAAGAAATTTTATTATGTAAAAAGTGGAGATACCTTTGAGACCAATATTGCAGCAACAGAATACAGCCAGTATAAAGTCAAGACTGGAGATGACTATCGTACCATCGCACAAGCCTTTCACTTATTAAACCAACAAAGCGATCATCATACAGGAATTGTTATTAAAGATGCAGATCAAAGTTTATTGTCTGCCTTAGAGTTAGGCTATAAAGCCAGTATAGATCCAGCCTTCGTTGAAGCAAGGTCACTATATAAAAAACTTTTCTTAACAGAAAATCACATCGTACGTCTTCCTAGCGAAAATTACATACGATTACAACAAGAATTAGGCAATCTGTCAAAACGCTCAGACCTTATGAATGCCACGATAGATGTGGTAGATACGATTACAGAAATTTTGGCTGGAGCCGCAGGTCTTGTTGTAGGAATTATAGAAGGATTATTAAGAGCTATTTATGATGCCCTAGAGGGGATTGTGGATTTGATAAGCACGATTATTAGCACGATTAAAGATTTGATTACAGGAGAACTCTTTGATAAGATGAAGAGCTTGTATGAAACTATTATTGGATTTGCAGATCTCGAATTTGAAGACCTTAAAAAAGTAATGTATGCGGTCTTAGGAAATATAGGAACTGCCATACAAGATATTATTGAAAACTGGAAAACAGCTTCTGCATTTGAAAAAGGACGTGTCATTGGGATTGTGATAGGAGCTATTTTATTGGAAATTTTGGTAGCTATTTTTACAGGAGGTAGCGTCACATTAGCAAAGTGGGCAGGAAAGTTAGGTAAACTTGGTAAGGTGTTAACCAAAATTGCAGAGCTTGGAGATGATATGCGTAAAGCATTAAAAAAGAAAATGCCTGATCGCTTTAAAAAAGGAGACTATGATAAAGATAATGATGGAGATGCTACAAACTGGCAACGGTGGGCACTATTACAACAAGCAAGAGTAACAGCTCTGGCAATGGATGCAGATGGGTCTTCTGAGTTAGAATTTTTAGTAGCTTTAAAAACTCAAGCTGGTTTTTATCCTAAATTAAAAGTGGCTTGGCCAATTAAAGATAGAAAATCAAAGTCTTTTGATCTTTACATGAAAGCCAGTAAACCTAAAAAAGTTGTTGATGATTTTACAAGTGGGGAAGGAGATGATAAAGAAGAAAATCTTAAATTTACAGATGGCTTTTATAATGGGCCTAAACCTAGGTATGAAAATCCTGGTCACCATGACCGTAAATCACCTAATTTTAGAGGGGGAGGATCAAAAACAGAACTTATACCTGATAATGCTGAAGATTTATATAAAAAAGCAATTCCTGGTTATACTAATGAAGTGTCTAAACAAGGAATTCCAAAAAAATGGTATAGTGTAGATGAAAAAGGTAAGATTCATCAATTTACAGTTGATAATAATGGAAATACACATTGGGCAGGAAGTGAGAATGGATCAAGGGGCGTAACAATTGATAATGCAACTAGAAAAAGATTATTGAATTACTATAGAGAAATTATAAAAGAGAAACTATGAGATTTAAGGAAATAGGTAAAAAAGAAAATATATTTATATCTATAAATACTGCCATAGAAGATAAATGGTTTACTGATATTAATTTTGTAATTAATAACCATATATTCTCAATAGAAGAAAAAGAAAACCTAACTTTTTTATGTGTTGATTTTAAAAGTTTAATTATAGGTTTACAGGATAATTCATTAAAAAAATATGATGATAATTACTTTTGGAGCGTATCAGACAATGAAATTATAAGACTTTGGAATAAGTTTTTTAATGTAAAAACAATTGAAGATATGGAAGATGAAGAAATCGTTTTGTTTGATGAGAAATTCACGAATTCAAGGTTGCCTTTTGATAGTCGTTTTT
>JBLHOX010000066.1:0-10556 GCA_047623725.1 Dokdonia sp.
ATCGCCATCACGCACACCAAAACGGATTAATGCTGATGTGTCTAATCCTATCAATTTTATGGTCAATGAAGTGACCAAAGAGTTTATCGATTAATGTATATAGATCAAGAAAAACATCGCGAAGCGACTTCTCAATTACGAAACGTGCAATCTTGGCTGCAACAGCAATTGTTACAGCCATATCAGGATAGTAGTGTTGACGCTCGGATACATAGTACGAGAAAGCTAACGGCGAGTCAGCATTTAGCGATTTATCAACGGAGTTATATTGCACGATTACGAGACTGTATGGAAAAGCAATTTCCTGCACTAGCGTATGCTTTGGGATATAATTTATTTCAAAATTTTACAGATATCTTTTTAAGTGAGTACCCGTCTGGCAGTTATACACTCGCCGATTTAGGGAGGCACTTTGCTGCATTTCTGCAACAAACACGTCCAGATCAAGAAAGCAGCCAGAAAGAATCTTGGCCAGACTTTATGATCGAGTTGGCACAGTTTGAATATCAAATTAATGGCGCTTTTGATGAGCGTGTTCCTGAAAATCATACACCGTCTTCATCTTATAATGATAGGGATTTGGTACTTACCCCCGTGTGTTATTTATTCAGGAATCGGTTTCCTATAAGTACCTATTACAAAGCGTACATTCAAGATCAGAAACCAGAATTGCCTTTTGAAGAAGATAGTTATGCGGTCTTGATACGAAGAGAGTATAAATTGGGTTTATTTGAATTAAATCCTGCGCAATATATCTTTTTGGCGTATGTAAAAGAGCTAGGGTCTGTCACCAAAGCAAAGCGCGCCTTTATAGAGGAGTACTCATTTTCTAAGACAGAGTTTGAGTCCTTTTGGAAAGTATGGAAAAAGAAATGGATCGACGAAGGTTTTTTTGATTGCACAACCATTTAGATTTTTCAACTCCCTTGAAGAAGGGAATCTCATTCTTTGTTTGTCAATGAAAAAAAGAAAAGAACTCTTATTTAAGCTATAATCACATTAAAATGAGTAAAGACTATCTCTAAAATTCGTATTTTTAAAGAATGAGAAGAGCAGTTTTTCCAGGATCTTTTGATCCTGTTACCATAGGACATTACGATATTATAGTGCGTGGCGTTACCTTATTTGATGAGGTTATTTTAGCGATAGGTGTTAATTCAGCAAAGAAGTACATGTTCTCTCTAGAACAACGCATCCATTTTCTGGAAGAAACCTTTAAGGATGAACCTAAGATTAAAGTGATGAGTTATAAAGGGCTCACCGTAGACTTCTGTAATGAACAAGACTCAGAATTTATCTTACGAGGACTTCGTAATCCAGGAGATTTTGAATTTGAAAAAGCGATCGCTCATACCAATAGAAAGCTATCTGGAATAGAAACAGTCTTCTTGCTGACTTCCTCTGGTAAAAGCTATATCTCGTCGTCTATTGTACGAGAGGTGATTCGGTACGGTGGTGATTGTTCAGACTTGGTGCCTGAAGTGGTACGTCCTTGTGCCAATGATGTTTGGTTGAAGGCGAATGAGAAATAAAGTAGTAGTCTTACTAGTGATTCTTTTGTGAATAGGGTCGTATCTTAATGCTTATTAGAGAATTATAGACATGCCTAGAATATAAAGTATTTGTCCTTTATATAATTGTTGTTTGTAATTAAAAAACAACCGAATAAAAAGAATAATTGTGAAACTCACGAGGCAAAATTTTGAAAAAGCCAGCGATTTTATTTTGGCAAATGCAAGAATGATAGAACGAAGATTGTTTGACTTCCACTTTAATGGAGGTTCAGCAAATGGAGTTTTTCACTCCGTGTACGCGTATCTAAATAATGACGGAGGTTTTGGTTATGGAATGGAACCAGATACAGCATCACCAGAAAGCCAACCACTTTTTAGTATGATGGCTCTTGAAATCTTAGATGAGGTTGACTATCTGAATCCAGAATTAATACTAAAAGATTTTATGCCATATTTTGAAAGTATCACAACTGAAAAAGGAGGAATACCGTGGATGTTTAAACCTAAAAGTGAATATCCGTGTAGTGAACATTTTAAAACAGTCAAAGAATGGGCAGCGCTTAGTACAACTTCATCATTATTGGGGATACTTGAAAAATATAAGATAGATATTCCTTGGATGAAGAATGCAGAACAATTTGTTTGGGAAGAGATCGAACGAATAAAAGAGAAACACGTTTTTTGCCATCTATGTGTACCAAGACGATTACAGTTTTTACAACACACTAAAAATAGAAAAAAAGCAGCGGAAACAATTAGCAATTTAAAAGAATGGATCGTTGCTGATGGAGTGCTTTGCAAAGATACATCGGATGATGGTTGGGGACTTTATGGGAAACCACACAGTTTGAGTTATGTTCCATATCCTGATCATGTTTTGAGCCCTATCTTTTCCAAGGAAACCATTGAATCGGATATAGAAGGATTAATCTATAGAATTCCTCGAGGTTCTACCTCGGGGTCAAAGAGGAAAGTTTGAAAACGGATAGTTTTCATAAAACTAAAAATAAGTTTTTTCCGCTTGATACCTCGATGGCTCTGCCTCGGGGTAGTTCATTTAATAAACAGAAAGATGATGGGCGGTGGGATACTTGGTACGGAATTAGTGAAGGAACAAAATTAGAGTGGGCAGGCATACAGACCCTATGGACATTGAAAATTTTAAAATCATACGGAAGAATTGAGAAATAAAATTTGTCAGACCACCGGAACAAATGGATGATGAAATGGTTGCGGTTTTTGAAGATTTGTATGGTAATATGTGGGATTTATTGGAGCCAAACGAAAAGAACAAGGGAATGTTGGATTAAAATAGTTGCGATACACATGTCGAAAATATAAGACTTAAATAGATGAACAACATATGAATACTAATATCAACTTAGCCGTACTTATAGACGGAGACAATATTCCATCTGCTCATGTCAAAGAGATGATGGAGGAAATTGCAAAGTATGGAAATCCAACCATTAAGAGAATCTATGGAGATTGGACGAAACCCAATCTGAACAAATGGAAAAACTTATTATTGGAAAACGCCATTACACCTATCCAACAATATGGATATACGACGGGCAAAAATGCAACCGATTCTGCTATGATCATAGATGCGATGGATATCCTATATAGCAGCAAAGTCAATGGGTTTTGTTTAGTGTCAAGTGATAGTGATTTCACACGATTAGCTACGCGATTAAGAGAAGCTGGAATGCAAGTGATTGGTATTGGAGAAAAGAAAACTCCAAACCCTTTCATTGTTGCTTGTGATCGATTCATTTATATCGAGATTCTGAAAAATAAAGAGGATAAGAAAAGTGATGATAGTCAAGATTCTGAAAAAACCAATGTAGATAAAATAACCCGAAAGGAAATTACATTAATTACAACCACGATCTCTGATCTTTCTGATGAGGAGGGTTGGGCGTATCTTGGAGATGTTGGCAGTTTATTGCAAAAAAAACAACCTAATTTTGATTCTAGAAATTATGGATTTGAAAAACTGACCCCATTAATTAAATCCATTGGAAACTTTGAACTAGAACAACGAGAAAACCCTAAAAGTAGACATAAGTTGATTTTTGTGAAGAATAAAGAAAAGCGAACAACGAAATCTAAGAAACATTAAAGTCCTTTTGCGAAAATAAATAGATCATCGTCTACTTGTAGTACGAGAGGTCATTTGTCAAGGCGTTCACATTATTGAATGATTAAAATGTCAGTACTTTCAGAGAGAATAGCTTGCGTTTTTTTTCGAAATGCCATATTACAATTCCAAGTAATGATTTTCACGATTACGGATTAAATCGATTTATAAAATCGGCGAAAGATTTAATAAAATGAGGCCGAGGGGTTTCCATAAATGCCGCATGATCTCCACCAGAAATTACCACCCAACTTTTATCTGCTGTTCTTAGTTTTGTAAAGAGTGTAGCTTGGCGATGTGTAGGGGCTATCGGATCTTCGGCTCCTTGTATCAATAATACAGGAGTTGTAATCATGGTAGGATCTATCTGGTTATACTCATACAGTTGTTTCCAATCTGCTCGAATCGGGTCTGCGTCTAGCGCTGCTTTCACGTACGTGTCAATAGCAATTTTACTAATACTTCCAGGGATAATAAAATCACTGGCAGCAGCTTGGGCAGTATTTACTCTTTTTTCTAGCGCGATATCATTAGGGGCTTCAGGAATCGTTGTGTTTAGGTTCAGCCAAAATCCAAACAGCGTCAAACTTTCAATATGAGTACTGTCTTTTTGAGTGGCAAGCAAGGATAGCGTAGACCCCATAGACCAACCAAATAGGTGCACTTTTTTATAATTATTTTCAGCAGAGATCCATTGTAATACGTTGTTAATATCTTGGGCTGCTTTATTAGGTGTGTTCCACTCACTAGCATCTCTAGGAGTCGCACCATAGCCTCGTAGGTCAATAGCATATGTCGTATATCCTTGGGCAATCATCCCATCCATTAAGGAAAGATCTTCGCCTTCTACTTGTAAGTCAAAATCTGGAACACCACTCCAAGTACGACCGTGTACAAAAAGAATAATTCCTTTAGGATGTGTTGCTTTTTTCTCCCATACTGCCATAGGATGTCCTTCAGAAAGTACAGAGTGCTGTACAAGTGTTTCTTTAATGATCGTTGTTGTCTCTAAAGTATCAATAGTCTCTATAGATGTTACCTCTTTTTTGCAGGAAATAGTGACTAAAGCACAGATGATAAGTGTGATTTTAAGGATAGTTTTCATTGTGATTATATTATTTAATACGTTCAATTTTCTCTTTAATTCCGTATGCTCCATATTTTTCTAATACGGTAATATTACCATTAGAATTATAAGTAAGTTTTGTATAATCCTTAACCTTCTTAGTAAGCTTAAGGCTTATTTCATTTTCTTCCTGTGTATTTGATAATGATGGATAATGAGTGCGTTGCTCTATAATATTGTTGTTTTCATCATAGGCTAATGTATATCCCCAAGGTAGTTGAGAACAGATAACACACGCAGAATATTCATATTTAATAAGTCTTCCTTGAGAATCGTAGGTGTATGAGTCTGACCAATTTGCTTTATCATCGTTGGGGTTTGACCATTCGGTGATTTCTTGATTTTTATATTCTTTTCTTATAAGTTTTTTAGGAAGGCCATAGAACATATGAAAATGCTCTTTATAGAAATAAACATCTAAGTGCTGTTTTGTGTTTTTGATAGCGATAGTATCTTTTCTGTAAAGTTCTCCATTCATGTGATAAGAAGAAACAGAAAAATATAATGAGTCAGACTGACTATATCCACTGAAAGAAATAAGAAATATACTAAATAAGACAATTAGTTTACACATCATGTTATTTATGAATTAGCAATCTCCTCCAACGCTTCCACCAAATAATCAATATCCTTTTTCGTAATAAAAATAGCAAAAGATATACGTACACCATTGAGTCCAAAAGTCGTCATCGGTCGCGTGTCTATTCCATAGTTTTCAAAGAGTTGGTTTTTGACATCTCTAACATCTTTACCAATAACTTCTAGCGTTTGTATCGCACAGGATAAGTCGTCACTTTCTGGTGTTTTTAGTTTAAAAATAGGATTGTTTTGGACTTTAGATCTAAAATAGTCCTTAAGTTCATAAGAACGTTTTGTAATCTTTTCCTTTCCAATGTTTGTATGAAAATCTACGGCAGCACCCAATCCTAAATACTCAGGTAAATTTCGCGTGTTGTAATTTTCAAGACGGCGTATACTGGTGTCATCATATCCATAAGCAACCACCAATGGTTTCAAATAGGGCTGGCTTTCTTGTTTTGCATAAAACACACCAATGCCTTTCGGCGAAAAAAGCCATTTGTGGGCACTCGCGGTATAAAAATCACATCCTAGATCGTGTAAATCTATGTCAAACATACCCGAACTTTGTGCGCCATCTACCGCTACGAGAATCCCTCTTTTATGTGCCATTTCTGAAATTTCCTTTACAGGTAAGATCATTCCATTGGTGTTTACAATATGACATATAGAAATCACCTTTGTTTTAGACGTAATAGCGTCTCTGTAAACCGACACGATATCCTCCACAGTTTTTGGAAGTATAGGTAATACAGGACGTACCAATCGAATTCCTTTTGATTCTTGCCAGACTTTCCACGGAACAGTACCACTATGATGCTCATGATCTCCTAGAATCACCTCGTCACCAGATTGTAAATCAAAACTACGCGCGATGAGATTCATCCCTTCGGTGGTATTGTGTGTAATCGCAATTTCTTCTTTAGAAACAGCGAAGAGGTCAGCTACTTTTTGACGTACGGTTTCTTTCTCATCACTCCAATCACCCCACATATATTTAGAAGGAAAACTATCTAATGTTGCTCTAAATGTATTAGTCGCATCTTGTACAGGAATAGGCGAGGAACCTAAGGATGCATTATTGAAATAATGAAGCCCATCAGCAAATCTAAATTGTTGTTTCACCCCCTCCCAAAAAGCCTCTGATGTATCATCAGTATCTAAAGACGGAAGCTGCCGTGTATTATTTGTAGCTGTTGCTGTAAATGAAGGTGCTAAAATAGCTCCTGTAGTTCCTGCGAGTAATTTCTTTACAAAAGAGCGACGACGATTATTTTTCATACAACAAATGGATTTATTCTATATCGTAGGTAAGATACGTAGAAACCAAAATATAATCAGGTCTAGTTTTTGTAGATGCCGTTTTGTGATACTGTTTCTTTAGAGGAAACTAAAAATGATTCCACACACTCCTATAGACAGATCAATTGCATTATGGGGTTAAATTAAAAAAAACAGAAACACTTAGGGGATGTGTCTCTGTTCTTAACATTGATTTGGGGCAAAAAAAAGGTAAAAGTGTTCAATGATTAATATAAAATTGCAAGCGTATTTGTGGTATCCATTTGCATATTTGTTGCATACATACGGATTCTTCTTAAATTAGGTAGCTCACTAAGTTTTGTAGGTAATGATCCTGTAAAATCATTAGAAAATATATATAGATATTCAAGGCTATCTATTTTTGATAGCTCTTCTGGTACGTTTCCTTGAAGTGTATTTAAAGAAATATTAAGGCTTATTAACTTCCCTAAGTTTCCAATAGAAGTAGGTAGGTTTCCTTTTATCGTATTGTTATGGAGATTTAAAACTTTTAAGTTGACTAGATTTCCTATAGATGCAGGAAGCTCTCCATTGAGATTGTTGTTTGTAAGTTTTAATGCAACTACTGTATTATTAATGATAGTAACTCCTTTCCAGTTTTCTACAGGGGTCGTTAAGTCCCAAGATTCTGTCCAATGATCACCATCTGTTGCATCATACAAATCGATTAATGCTTGCTTTTCAGAAGAAGATAATGCAGCTGTTGCAGTATTAAAAGTAAAAATAAATAATACAAAAGTAATAACTGTTTTCATAATCTTGAGTTGTGAGACTACAAAAATATGCGGAGTCTAGCTCATCAATTTATTTTGAAGTGAAAATATCTTCATATCGATGAAATACACATAATAACCGGTGTAATGCATTAAAATACATAATTTTCTATGTTTTTGTAGTTTTTAATCACCGTATCGTCTTCACAAATGCTTCTACACTATCAGCTCCATGTGCAGTGATATGTTTTATAAACGCACTTCCGATGATAGCACCTTTCGCGTAAGCGGTAGCCGCCTTAAACGTTTCTTCATTACTAATCCCAAACCCTACAATTTGAGGATTGTTAAGATTCATGTTGGCAATACGTTCAAAGTACTCAGACTGGGTGTTTCCAAAACCACTTTGTGATCCTGTGGTACTTGCGCTACTCACCATATAGATAAAGCCGTTACTCGCTGCATCTATCTGTTGGATACGAGCATCACTGGTTTGTGGGGTGATTAAAAATACATTGATCAATCCGTGTTTCTCAAAAATAGCTTTATACTCGGCTTCATATTCGGCGAGTGGGAGATCAGGCATAATGATACCGTCAATACCTATTTCGGCACACGTTGCGCAAAACTTCTCGACTCCATATTGAAGCATAGGATTAAAATAGCCCATCACAATCAGCGGAATATCAATCGTCTTACGCACATCTTTAAGTTGATCAAAGAGCATTTGTGTCGTCATTCCGTTTTTTAATGCGGCAGTACTACTTTCTTGAATGGTCGGTCCATCTGCCAGCGGATCAGAGAAAGGCAATCCTATCTCTACCATATCCACACCACTATCTTGTAGTTGTTGTAAGATAGATACCGTATCATTTATGTTAGGATACCCAGCTGTAAAATAGAGACTGAGTAATTTTTTATCTTCTTGGAGTTTTTGTTGTATTCTGTTCATTTTATTCCCGCGTAGGCGGGAATCTCTTCCGGCGTACGACTTTATTATTGTTAATCTATTAAGTTTCCCGTCTTCACGGGAAATATTTGAATTGCGTAGGCGGGAATCTCTTCCGACATACGACTTTATTATGTGTTATATTGAGGTTGTTTTTTGCTTTCGCGAAAGCGTATAAATACCTCCCTAAATCCCTCACTTTGACAAGCTCAGTACAGCGCCTTTCTAGGAGGGAAGTCAATTTTTATAATCCGAAATATTCTATGTAGGTATTCAAATCCTTGTCCCCACGTCCAGATAAATTAATCACAACGACATCTTCTGGTTTGAATTTCCTAGTTTCAAAAATGGCTAATGCATGACTGGTTTCTATTGCAGGAATAATCCCTTCTAATTTACTTAGGCTCAATCCTGCTTGCATCGCGTCATCATCAGTAACAGAGATAAACTCACCACGACCTGTTCTAAATAAATGAGCATGCATAGGTCCAACACCTGGGTAGTCTAGCCCTGCCGAAATCGAATACGGCTCCGTAATCTGTCCGTCGGGTGTTTGCATAAGTAATGTTTTACTCCCGTGTATAATCCCTTCACGACCAAGAGCAGATGTTGCAGCGCTTTCTCCTGTATCAATACCTTTTCCTGCTGCCTCAACCGCAATAATCCCTACATCTGGTTGATCTAAATAATGATAAAATAATCCAGCAGCATTACTTCCGCCACCTACACAAGCCACGACATAATCAGGATTTTCACGTCCTTCGACTTCGAGTAATTGTTTTTTAGTTTCAGCCGAAATCACCGACTGAAAACGTGCCACCATATCTGGATATGGATGCGGTCCTACCACAGATCCGATAATGTAATGCGTATCTACAGGATTATTAATCCAATCACGTATCGCTTCGTTGGTCGCATCTTTAAGTGTTTTGCTTCCTGACATCGCAGGTCGAACGGTAGCACCGAGCATTTTCATACGCGCAACATTAGGTGCTTGACGTTTTATATCAATAGCGCCCATATAGACGATACATTCTAACCCCATGAGTGCACAAACGGTAGCAGTTGCCACACCGTGTTGTCCAGCGCCCGTCTCAGCGATGATACGTGTTTTACCCAATCGTTTTGCCATTAATATCTGACCGATCGTATTGTTTACTTTATGCGCTCCAGTGTGACAAAGATCTTCCCGTTTTAAATATACTTTTGTGTTGTATTTTTTGCTAAAACGTTCTGCATAATAGAGTGGGGTAGGACGACCTACATAATCTTTAAGCAAGGCGTTAAATTCCTTTTGAAACGAAGGCTCTTGCATGATTTGAACATACTGAGAACGTAATTCTTCTACATTAGGATACAGCATTTCTGGAATAAATGCGCCTCCAAAATCACCATAATATCCTCGGTCGTCTGCTTGGTAGCTTTCTTTTTCATTTCCGTGAAGACGGAAATCTTGTGGTTCTGGTTCCATAGTATTCATTTAATTTCCGCGAAGGCGGAAATCTCATCCACCTTAGCGTATTGTTTCTATTTATATCAAGTAGTTTCCCGTCTTTACGGAAGTCTTTTTTAGAGCATCCAACTTAAGTCATCCCAATTTGGATTCATATCGTTAATTAGATTCTCTTTCCATTCTCGATTCCATTTCTTTACTTATCGTTCTCTTTTTCTTGATTCGGCTACTGTTTTAAACGTTTCAAAATAGATAAGTTTATCAAGATTATATTTGTCGGTAAAACTCTTTTTATAGGTTTTGTCTTTATGTTCTTTTATTCGCCTTTTCAAATCAACAGTAAATCCAGTATAGAGAACTTTGTTATGGGTATTTGTTGTCATATAAAAGTAAAATTGCTCTTCTGAGAATACCATTTTAGTTAGTGCTTCATTTGATGAGTCTTCCGCCTTCGCGGAAGTGATTTTGAAATTTTCGTAGCGTTGCTACGTTCTTTAATCCAGGTTTATCTTCAAACTTGCTATTCACATCGAGTGCGAGAATAGGTAAATCCGAATCTAGTATTTCTTTTATTTTTTCTATTTCTTCGAGTCCGATACCACCACTGAGAATAAAAGGGGTTTGTGAAGGATAGTTTCTTAAAACGCTCCAATCAAACGTATATCCATTGCCGCCTTTGGCTTTTCCTTTGGTGTCAAATAAGAAAGCATCTACCAGAGATTCATACGGTGTTAATCGTTCAAAATCAAAAGTGTC
>JBLHOX010000067.1:0-10499 GCA_047623725.1 Dokdonia sp.
AGATGGACTCGGAACACAAAGAGAGTTTGTAGGACACTTTACTCTGAAAAGATAAAGTCAAATACATACACACATAGAAACAAAAAACTCCGAGCATCTGCTCGGAGTTTTTTTGTGAAATGCTAATGTCCCGTCCAGAAATAGCGATACACTAAAACTTTAGTGAGATGAAATAATGCAGGAAGTGTATTATGATTTTTCGCTTTAAGCGAGAGAATACTTGCTTGATATGTGATTCTAATTTATACGATACAACTATAAATAATAGATGTAGGAGTATTTCTCTTTGGCTATTCAGTGATTTTTAGCTTTGGATAAGAGGTATGGCTATACATCGATTGAATCCATTTTAGTAAATATAAAAAAGGAATTAACTTCTATGTATTTAGAAATAACAAATTGTTAGAGTTCCAGGACAACTAAACTTTATAGTATAAAAGTAGTTATCTAAAGAGATCCCAATCTAGCTTTAATGAAAAAACATTAGAATAAATGGCAGCGCTTTGATCACCAATATCGGTAAGAGCATAATCAACGTGGATTCCTTTGTATTTAAAACCAAGACCTATATTAGGTTGAAAACCTACAGAAGTAGAATTGTCTAACTGTGTAATCTCTTGAAAGTTTCCTACGCCTGCTCGCACGTATACGAGTTCGGAATAACCAAACTCAAAACCAAATGCAGGCGTTACACTTACAGCCGAAGAGGATACAATATCATTAGTTTGAGCAAAGCGAACATTAAAATCTATTTCTGCTTTAAAACTATAGTCGTAATGATGTACCCACGTTCTCCCAAAACCTGCTTGTAATTTGGGAATGGTAATTTCTGTACTTTCAGGAAGTTCTTGGTTCTGACCTTCTACAGCATCACTAATGGTAGCAAACTGCTCTTCATCAATACTCCAAGCATTCACTGTCGTTGTAATATCACGAGCCATTAATCCAAAATTCCATTTTCCTTTTTGCCACTGTAACCCAATGTCAATACCAAAGCCCCAGCTACTTGCAAAATCTCCAATAACACGACGCACTACTTTTGCATTTGCTCCTATATTAAGACCATCTAGAGGAAGTTGACGCGCATACGAAAAGGTAACAGCCCAGTCTGCAGTAGAAAATAAACTAATCCTATTAAAATCAATATTTCCTTCGGCGTCTATAAGTTGTGTCGTATTTAAAATATCATCTACTCCAAATCTAATCACAGAAAGCCCAATAGCACTTTTGTCATCAAGAGGCTTGGCAAAAGCTACATAATCATAGTTTGCAATATTAGCAAAATAGGAAGCATGCATAATAGAGACTTGATTGTCTTCTAGGTTTACAAGCCCTGCCGGGTTCCAATAACCCGAATTAACGTCACTGGTACTCGCTACAACAGCGTTACTCATTCCTAGGGCAGCAGCGTCTACTCCTATGTTTAAGAACTCGTTAGAGTACTTACGCACGGCTTGCGCACTTACCGTTAAAGTAAGTAGTATAAAAATTATAGTAAGGTTCTTTTTCAAAAGCAGTAATTTCGGGGCAAATATCCCCTTTTTATTACATATTCTAAACTTTATTTTAATCGAGATATTGTTCATATAATTACATTATTCATTTTCTTTCCTATTTTTACACAAATACTAATGATGAGACTCAAAAAATATATACCAAATGCCCTCACGATGGGTAATCTTTTAAGTGGCTGTATTGCTGTTTTATTTGCAGTACATGATCAGATGGAATACGTAGCGTTTTTTGTAGCGCTTGGTATCTTTTTTGATTTTTTTGATGGTTTTTTTGCACGCCTTTTTAACGTGCAAAGTGAGGTAGGGCTTCAATTAGACTCACTGGCAGATATGGTGACGAGTGGGGTAGTGCCAGGTGTTGTGATGTATCAATTATTACTAGATGCGACAGATATCCCATGGGGAGCTTCACTAGATGCATATCATTTTAATATCGCATATATAGGATTTATCATCACGATGGCTTCTGCCTATCGTCTTGCAAAGTTTAATGTAGATGATCGTCAGACCAATTCATTTATTGGATTACCTACGCCTGCAAATGCCCTTTTTATCATCAGTATTCCTTTGATTTTGATTTATGGAGAGTACGCTTTCGCGAAAGCGGTATTCACAAATCCATATGCTTTAATAGCGATAGCCATTGCAAGCACCTATATGCTCAATGCAGAAATCCATTTGTTTGCACTCAAGTTTAAGACGTGGGATTTTGCAAAAAACAAAGTTCGTTATCTATTTCTTGCAGCTAGTATTGTCCTTATTCTCCTCTTGCAATACGTCGCCATTCCATTATTAATTGTACTGTACGTAGTATTGTCATTAGCCTTTCCTGATAAAAATATAGATTCTATCGAAAAGGAATAACTATTTTGACTTTAGAAAGTATCTTTACAAAAAAGATACTTTCATGACAAACCCAGATATAAGAGCCTTAGAACCTAAAGTGCTCTGGAATAAATTTGCAGATCTTAATGCCGTGCCTCGTCCTTCAAAAAAAGAAGAACGTGTGATACAGTTTATGAAAGATTTTGGAAACAATCTCAACCTTGAAACGATAGAAGATGAAGTAGGGAACGTAATTATACGTAAACCCGCAACACCAGGAATGGAGAATCGTAAGATGGTGGTCATGCAATCACATCTTGATATGGTACATCAAAAGAATGGAGATACTACATTCGATTTTGATACGCAGGGTATAGAAATGCATATTGATGGAGATTGGGTACGAGCCAAAGGAACTACGCTAGGCGCAGATAATGGTCTGGGTGTTGCTACTATTATGGCTGTACTAGAAAGTACGGTCATTGAACATCCTGCAATCGAAGCGTTGTTTACCATAGATGAAGAAACTGGAATGACGGGTGCTATGGGCTTAAAAGGGGGTGTCTTAAAAGGAGACATTCTTCTTAACCTAGATACAGAAGAAGATGATGAAATAGGAGTAGGATGTGCAGGAGGTATTGATGTTACTGCAACGAGATCGTATGCAGAAGAAGCGGTAGGTGAAGGTAAAACAGGATATACAATTGCTGTAAAAGGTCTTCAGGGAGGACATTCTGGAATGGATATTCATAAGGGATTCGGTAACGCTAATAAATTAATGAACCGTTTATTATTCAATGGTTTTGAAAATTTTGGATTACAAATAGCTTCTATAGATGGAGGTAGTTTGCGTAATGCCATTCCTAGAGAAAGCGTTGCTACTATAGTTGTAGATACGGTACAGCAAGATGCTTTTGAGTTTGAGTTTAATGCACTGTCAAAAACTATACAAAAAGAATTTGAAACACTTGAGTCAAGCCTTGAAATTGAACTTTCTCAAGTAGCGCTTCCTGCAAAAATAATGGAGTTAGGTGTTCAAGAAGGCTTTACAAAGGCATTATATGCTGCTCATAATGGTGTGTATCGTATGAGTCTTGATATTGAAGATTTAGTAGAAACTTCAAATAATATAGCACGCGTTATAGTAAAAGATGGCGCTATTAAAGTAGGATGCCTTACACGATCTTCTGTAGAGAGTTCTAAAGTAGATCTTGCAAATGCACTTATAGCTACGTTTGAATTAACAGGTTGTGATGTTGAGCTATCTGGAGATTATCCAGGATGGGCTCCAAATATGAAAAGCCCAATTCTTGTAGTACTTGTAGATAAATACAAAAAAATAAATAATGAAGCGCCTATGGTAGCGGCATGTCATGCGGGTTTAGAATGTGGGATATTAGGACAAAACTATCCAGATATGGATATGATTTCTTTTGGACCTACTATTAAAGGAGCACATTCTCCAGATGAACGCGCAAGTATTTCATCTGCTAAGAAGTATTGGAATTTTGTTCTTGAAATTTTAAAAGATATTCCTGTAAAATAAATAGATCGATAATTTATTTGGTATTACTACATAAAAAAATGCTAGAGAATTTCTCTAGCATTTTTTTTATAATATGTCTAAGTAGTTACTTCTTAGGTTATCTAATACTCATCAGTTCTATTTCAAAAACAAGATCGGAATTAGGAGGAATAGCACCACGGAATCCTGAACGTCCATATCCTAAATGAGAAGGGATGAATACTGTTATTTTATCTCCAATACTCATTTGTTGTATTCCTTCTTTAAATCCAGCGATAAGACTAGCATTAGGTCCGTAAAGTGTTCCTAGTGGATTATAACCAATAGCATCCATACGACGTTGATCAAATTTGTTTTGACTTCTAGCCACTTCTTCAATGCTTGTATCAAACAATTCGCCAGTCTCGTCAAAGAATCCAGCATAGTTTACATTTATAGAATCTCCTACAGCAGGTGTTTGACCTTCTCCTTTATGATCCCAGTGTATTCTAAGTCCGCTAGGAAGTGTTTCTGCTTTTGCAGATTTTTCATTGAATCTTTTTGTAAACTCAGAAAGCCTATTAGCATATCTGTCTAGTTCTTTTGTAAAAGTAGCAGGAGCATCAAAATCTTTTGCAGCCTTACCAATACGGATAACGTTTACTTGCTGCATGATCACATCTACTTTTGGAGCTGTTGTCCCTTGTGTCATCTCTACATCTGTAATAGCGTCTATAACGTCAAAACCAATCACTGTTTTTCCCCATACAGAGTGACAGCTTACACGATTTCCTCCGCAATTTTTTCTTCCTCCATTTTGATCAAAACCATCAAGGTGTGGTGTCGCTTTGTGGGTGATAAAAAACTGACTTCCGTTTGTGTTCACTCCAGAGTTGGCCATAGAAAGCATACCTACCGTATCATGTCTTCTTTCGGGAGTTAATTCATCATGGAATTTATATCCAGGACCACCAGTTCCTGTGCCTAATGGATCTCCTCCTTGAATCATAAAGCCTTTCATAACTCTATGAAATTTTAAACCATTATAGTAAGGCTTGTTAGCATAGATACTATCAACCATTGGATGCGTGCCTTCTGCTAATGCAACAAAGTTTGCCACTGTAGCAGGAGCATCTTCATAATATAACTCGGCAACGATAGTTCCTTTATCTGTGATAAACTCTGCATAGATGCCATCTTTTAAATCTGGGTATTTATCATTACAAGACAGTAATGACAATAAGGCAACGATAAGTAACATGTGTGTTTTTCTCATGGGTTAAAAAATATTAATTATTCGGGTTGATTATCTTCTTCTATTTTTAGTAAACTTACTGTAGATCGAATAGGAGTGTTACTTCCTATTTTATCCTCAAAACCATAATATCCATAGGCTTTATGTGAAGGGAACAAAAATGTAATTGTTTCTCCTTCTTTTAAAATCTTAAGCCCATCACGTATACCAGAGATAAGCTCTTGATTACTCTGATCAATCTTAATAGCTTGTACACCTATTTTTTCCTTAGCAAGTATTGTAGTACCCGATACCGTTTGTAAATCATAAGTAAAGTTTACAATATCTCCTTTTGTAGGTTTTTTTGCAGTGAGGGTATCTTGTGTTACATAGGTATACCAAAAACCATTTTCAGAACTTAGATATGTATTTGTAGTGTCTTGTGTTATGAGCTTTTTTATAAAGATTTCTTCTTCTGCGATAAGCTCTTTGTTCCTTTGTATGGATTCAGAAATATAAGATCCTGATTTTTTAGAAACATACCACCTAGCTTCTGGTTCTTTACAAGACCAAAGGCATAGCATACATAGTATTGCAATAATTCCTTTTTTCATTAGTTATAATTTGTCTTTATAACGTGGTAATATACTAATAAATTGGGCTACGGTATCTTCTAATGAAAGGTCGCTTTTTCCTCCAGCAGCATTGGTATGTCCTCCGCCTTCATAATGCGCACGAGAAAACTCGTTTACAGAAAAATCACCTTTAGAGCGTAAAGACATTTTTATAATTGCATCTGCTTTATTTTCTATAAAGATGACAGCAAAAATAATTCCTTTTAAAGACAAGCCATAATTTACAAAACCTTCTGTATCTCCTTTTTGAAATTTATGATCATCTAGTTCTTTTTGAGATAATGTAATGTAAGCTGTCTTATACTCTGGAAGAGTTCTAAGATTTTTAAGAGCAACGCCTAATAGTTGAAGCTTTGTATGACTATTAGTATCATAAATATTACGATGAATACTAGCATTATCTGCTCCTGCAGCAATAAGCTTTGCAATAACTTCGTGAGTCTTGGCTGTAGTAGACGGAAATCTAAAGGATCCGGTGTCGGTCATAATACCTGTATACAAGCAAGAAGCCATATCGGCGTCAATATGATCTGCGACCTGTAAAGCATCTAGAAAATGATATACCATTTCGCACGTACTGCTCATACCTGTATCACTATAGGTGACTACGGCATAATCAGATGGTTGTTGATGATGATCTATCATAATAAATTCTGCAGTAGCTGCTGCAAGCACTTTCTCCATTTCTCCTCCTGTTCTGGATAGATCATTAAAATCTAATGTAAAGATAAGATCAGCATTTTTGATTTTTTGAGTAGCTATTTGAGTAGATGAATTATAAGTGATTACATCATCATGCCCAGGCAACCATTTTAAAAAATGCGGATATTCATTGGGTGCAATTACGACAGCAGTATGCCCTTGGCTATTGAGATATTTACATAGCGCTAACGTACTTCCCATGGCATCTCCATCAGGGTTTTTGTGAGGCACAACAACAATAGATTTTGGTGTGTTAAGTAGCGACTTTACAGTCTTAATATCATTAGAATTCATAGTTTGCGAAGATACAATTTATGAATATGATGTGTCATAAAGATGCTTAATTATTTGCAAAATAGAGGTCAGAAATCGAATTTCACGAACCTTAACATTTCCATAATGTAGAAAAGCACTATTTTTGCGCCAAATTTGAGGGGAAGCTACACGCTTTCGCGAAAGCATATAAAAAGAACTATTTTATTAAATACAAAAGATTCTCACCTCAGTGAGAATTAAATTAAGACTATGGCAACAAATAGAACATTTACAATGATTAAGCCTGATGGCGTTGAAAACGGACACATCGGAGCAATTTTAGAAAAAATTACAGCTAGCGGATTTCGTATTGTAGCAATGAAGCTTACACAAATGACTAAAGCTGATGCTGAAGCTTTTTATGCAGTACACAATGAGCGTCCATTTTTTGGAGAGCTTGTAGAATTTATGACACGTGGTCCTATTGTTGCAGCTGTTCTTGAAAAAGAAAATGCAGTAGCAGATTTCCGTACGTTAATAGGAGCTACAAATCCTGCTGATGCCGCTGAAGGTACTATCAGAGCTTTATACGCAACTTCTATGGGAGAAAATGCAGTTCACGGAAGTGATAGTGATGAAAATGCAGGGATTGAAGGTGCTTTCCATTTTTCTGGAAGAGAGATGTTTTAATACATCATATACAACATTAAAAAATGCGCTATCTGTTTTAGATAGCGCATTTTTTTTTGAAATAAGCATTTCTATAAACAATGACCATCTAGTTATGGTGTCTATCGTAAGACAAGTTTCTTTACAACGTCTCTTCTTAATTCTTCATTAAGTCTTTCTAATATTTTTTCTTTACCGTAGCTTAATTCTTCTCTAAAGACAGAAGAACTTAAATTAACCAATAACGTATCTCTCTCTAAACGTACAGAAATAGTATAGGTTTTAAAAGCCGGATTGAGTGCATACCAAGCGCTTTCAACATCTAGCTTGTCAATTCCTTTTTGGAGTTTGTTTTTAGAAACAAATTCTCCCAAGGCATCACTTATCGATATAGGGTCTGTGTTACGTTTTTTCATTCAGAAAGGAGTATAGGTTTATATCTTCTATAAGTATACGTATTGCCATCTTCGTTAACAAGAATCAATTGATCTTTTGAAGCTTTGATCACTGTTTCTTTCCAACTATCAAAGGCCGTTGTATATTTTAATACGAGGGTATCTTCATTAATTTCTATATCAATGTTTTCCAAAGATTGAGACGTTGTAAAATGACCATTAATATCTGGTTGTACCTTTTTACGAACCCCAATTAGGTTATCTTGAATCTCAAAAAAATCAATATTCTGACTTAAAGAAAATTCTCTTTTCTTTCCACCAACCGTTGTTACGTCTGCTATTTCCCAATATCCCGCAAGATGAGTGAGTTTCTCGTCAGGCGTTTGTGTACAAGAAATAAGGCTTGTCACAATAAGAATATATATAAGGTGTAGACGTTTCATAAGATACTAGCAAAGTACGCAAAAAAGAGTGGATTACTCTGGATTCCCTAAGTGAAATAATTCATAACTCTGATGAATTTTTTTGACCACTTCTTCTGTACGTTCTGGGTGTGTGTCACTGATAAAAAGTTGTCCGAAATTATTAGTATTCACCAATTTTATAATGTGTGTGACTCTAGTTTCATCTAGTTTGTCAAAAATATCGTCAAGTAATAATATAGGACTCACACCACTTTCGTTTTTAATAAAATTAAATTGTGCTAGCTTTAATGCGATGAGATATGTTTTTTGCTGTCCTTGAGATCCAAATTTTTTAACAGGGTATCCATTTATTTCAAAAGCAAGGTCATCTTTGTGTATCCCTACACTGGAATATTGTAGCATTCTATCTTTTGCTAATGCATTTGTTAGTAAATGTGGAAAAGGCATATCGTGCAAGGCACTTTGATAGGAAAGTGAGACTTTTTCGGTATCGCCACTTATGGCTTTATACTGTTCTTGAAAAATAGGCTCAAAATGACTCAAAAACTCCGTTCTTTTTTCGAAAATGGGTTGTCCATAAGTCACCAATTGCTCATTATATACACTTAAAGTGTCCTGATCAAAGGTATTATTTGCTGCAAAATACTTTAATAACGCATTTCGTTGGCTAATAACTTTGCCGTATGATAGTAAATTTGATAGATACTTTTTGTCACTTTGTGAGATCACTCCGTCTATAAATTTACGACGCATATCACTTCCTTCTGTGATAAGATCTCGATCTGCGGGAGAGATAATAACCAGAGGTAAAAAACCAATGTGATCTGCAAAACGATCGTATGCTTTTGCATTGCGTTTGATGACTTTTTTTTGTCCTTTTTTAGCACTGATAACTACTTTTTCTTCACGATCGTTTTTGTCGTAAACTCCATCTATGACAAAGAAGTCAGCTTTATGGTTGATGTTTTGACTTGTTACAGGATTAAAATAACTCTTCCCAAATGATAGATGGTAAATAGCATCAAGAATATTGGTTTTTCCAACACCATTATTTCCCACAAAACAGTTGATTTTTGCATCAAACTCCAATGCTTTTGAGGTGAAATTTTTGTAGTTAATTAAGGATAGAGATTTTAAAATCATAGGGCTTGTAATGAGTCCGCTTTCGCGAAAGCGTGTAGCTTCTCAGAAATGGTTTGCAAATTATCGAAAAATAAGGAATAATTTCCCTTTCAAAATTCAATAAAAATTATATTTTTGCGCCACTAACAAAATATCTATATGGCAACGTATAATAAAAGAGGTTACAAGCCCAAAACTAAGGTTGATAAAGAAGTTGAAGAAATAGAAGACAGTACTACAGCTGAAGTATTTGCTTCTCTTGATGAAGGAGCTTCCAAGACTGAAGAATGGGTAGAGAAGAACCAGAAAGCTATTTTTGGAGTAATTATAGGGATCCTTGTAATTGCTTTAGCATATATCGCTTATGGTAAATTTATCAAAGAGCCTAAAATAGCAGAAGCTACCAATGAGCTTACTGTAGCGCAAGAAAGTTTTACGACGGCGCTTGAGACGACTAATACAAATGTGAAGGATTCTTTATATCTAGTTGCATTAAATGGTTCTCAAGGTAAATATGGTTTACTAGACATAGCAGACAAGTACAGCGGTACACCTTCTGCAAATCTTGCACATTACTATGCTGGAATGTCATACCTAGAGATCAAAGACTACAAAAATGCAATAAGTCATTTAGAAGATTTTTCTTCTAGTGATATGATGCTTGCGCCTCTTGCAAAAGGAGCTATAGGAGATGCCTTTATGCAATTAGATCAGGCAGATCAGGCATTAGGGTATTATGAGCAAGCATTCAAACTGAATACAAACGACTTTACAACACCTCGTTTCTTATTTAAAGCGGCAGTTGCTGCAATAGATTTAGGTAAAAATGATGTAGCTGTAAATTACCTTAACCGTATTAAAGATGAGTTTAAAGACTCTGATTATGCGAGTCAGGTAGATTTGTACTTAGGAAGAGCACAAGCAGCAAACTAGTTTTCAATATAGAGGATTCTCTCAGTATTGAAATTTTAAAATACAATTATTATGGCTACAGAAGGAAATGACCTGTCTGCTTATGATAAAACAACAATCCCAAACGCGAAAGATTTTCGGTTTGGGATTGTTGTTTCTGAATGGAATGGTCAAATAACTGAAGGACTGTTTCAAGGCGCCTTTGATGCACTTAAAGACTGTGGCGCAATCAATGATAATATTGTGCGCTGGAATGTCCCAGGTGCTTTTGAACTTATTTATGGTTGCAAACGTATGACGGCATCTT
>JBLHOX010000068.1:0-10258 GCA_047623725.1 Dokdonia sp.
CAAAATCAGACATAATAAATAACTGATCCCAAAGTTTATGTTGGAAATCTGGCACATCTCTTAAGTGTGGCTGTAAATTTCCCATCACAGCAATAATAGCTTTTGCTACTTTGTTACGCTCTTCGCGATCTTCTATCACGGTAGTTTGATCTACCATTTTTTGAATATGGCGTCCATATTCCGGAATGATCAAGTGATCTCTCTCTGTATTGTATTCTAATTGATCTATCAATTGTAAAAAATTAAGTGAAGTTTGTCTACTTACGTAAACTCTTGCAAAATACTAAAAATTGTGCAAACTCTTGTTTAAATCTATTGTGTCTTTATTAAATGTACACATAAAGTATAGATCGCTTTAAAAAATGTTAGTCATTAGTCGTTAGCTATTAGGTCTCTCTCCTCTTTCCGCTATACGCAGTTTTTAAACACTTGTAATTTCGATATAATTATAAATCTTCACTTCGCGATGCTTTAAAAATTCTTCAATCAGCTATATTTATTTTCAGTCTCTTCTCTATATTCTATGTTCTTTTATACGCTTTCGCGAAAGCGGAAACCCAATAGACAAAAGCCTTTACATAAGTTACTACAACGTTTTTAAATTATTTTTTACCAAAACATGTAACGTTTATTTGAAAGTTACGTCTATTAATTAGATATTTGTCTAAATACTTAATTACGTGAACACACTATTTAAAGCACTCAATGATGAAACCCGACGAGAGATTCTCAATCTTTTAAAAGAAAAGGATCTTACCGCTGGAGAAATCGCAGGGGCATTTGATATTTCAAAACCCAGTATCTCGCATCATCTTGATTTATTAAAACAAGCCAATCTAGTGAGCAGTATTAAAAAAGGGCAATATGTGGTGTATAGTCTTAATACCACGATTTTGGAAGAAGTCATGCAATGGATTATACACTTAAAAAGCTAACCGATTAACAGCCATTATTATGAATATACGTAAAGAAATCCCGTTACTCTGTATTGTTATTTTACCGTTCTTATATTTAGGATATCTGTATGCAGATTTACCAGAAACCGTACCTACGCATTGGAATATAGATGGAGACATAGATGATTGGGGGTCAAAAAGTATGCTTTGGATCATCCCTTTTATGACCTCGTTTTTAGTGTATATACTAGTGACTCTTGCGCCAAAAATTGATCCCAAAGGTCAAATCAAGCAAATGGGAGCTAAATTTCACCAACTCAAGTTTATCATGGTGCTATTTTCTGCGGTGTTAGGGTTATATATCTTATATGCTACACAACAACAATCGATGTTTAGCCCTAAGGGTATCTTTATTCTATTAGGAGTATTTTTTACAGCTTTAGGTAATTATCTACCCTCTGTAAAACCTAATTATTTTATAGGATTACGCACGCCTTGGACATTAGAAAGTGCTACGGTATGGAAAAAAACACATCGTCTTACTGGAAAATTATGGGTATTAGGTGGTTTATTAATCATTGTATTATCACTCTTAATCCCACAGCCACAAAACTTAATCGTTTTTTTTGTGATCACAGCGATTATTACGATCATTCCTCTAGTGTATTCGTATGTATGGTATAAACAGGAAAAAAGGGAAGTGGCTCAAAATTAGGTCACAAAAAAAACAGGTACGGAAAAATATCCCGTACCTGTTTTTTTATATTAAGATGTTATACTATAAAGAAATAACCCCTTCTATGTTTCCTACTTCTATATATTTTGCGATCACAGCATCTGGATCTTTCATATTAACATTAACAGAAACGCTTGTATACTTTCCTGTACGTGATTCTTTTCTATTAATAACAGCACCTGTATGATCAAAAATATCTTCTATCTCTTTGATTTTAGCAAAGTCTGAAGGCACTATAAATTTATACAAATAAGGCCCTGGCCATAGTGATGTGTCACTAAGCTGCTCTTTTAATTTTTTATAAAATTCTTCTGTGTTATTCTCTGGAGTCATACCATATTATTAAGTGAGCAAAGATAAGACAAGCATACAATACTGTATATAAATTTGTTGTTCGTCTTGGTTTGCCTAATTTTGTAGAAACTAGTACCATTTTTATGCCAAAAAGCATTTTACTTATAGGTGGCCCATCAACGGGAAAAACAACACTTATAAACCATCTTAAAACACTTGGGTATCCTTGCCTTGAAGAGATTTCTCGAGACGTCATAAAAAAGGCACAAAGCAAAGGAATAGATCAGCTTTTTCTAGAAAAACCATTGCTATTCAGTCAGTTGTTAAAAGACGCAAGAATACAGCAGTTCCAAGAAGTAGCTACCTACGACACCCAATATGTGTTTTTAGATAGAGGAATTCCTGACACTGTGGCATATATGGATTACATAGGACAGACATATACAGAAGCGTTTATAAACGACTGTAAAGACTACCAATACGATATGGTCTTTATCCTTCCATTATGGAAAGAGATCCATCAAACAGATGCAGAACGCTATGAAAGCTTTGAGCAAGCACAAAAAATTCAAGAGCATTTGCTAGCTACCTATAAACACTATGGGTATGCGCCTATTGAGGTCCCGACAGGTGACATTGATTCTAGAGCATCATTTATAATAAACACATTAAAGGGTTGAACAATACCCCAAAAGACATATTAAAAACCTATTGGGGCTATGACTCCTTTAGACCTTTACAGGAAGATAGTATACAAAGTGTTTTAAACGGTAAAGACACGATTGCATTATTACCTACCGGTGGAGGTAAATCGGTATGCTATCAAATCCCAGCCTTGGCTTTAGAAGGCATTGCTATTGTGGTTTCGCCACTTATCGCCTTGATGAAAGACCAAGTGCTGAACCTTCAAGAAAAAGGTATCAAAGCATTAGCCATTACAAGTGGGATCAGATATAGTGACCTAGACGCCCTTTTGGATAATTGCATTTATGGCAATTACAAACTCTTATATGTATCGCCAGAACGACTCCAACAGGAACTCGTTATAGAACGTATCAAGCAAATGAATGTCTCCCTTATTGCGGTAGATGAGGCACATTGTATCTCACAATGGGGACATGATTTTAGACCTGCATATTGTAAAATTGCCCGCTTACGCGAAATAAAACCCAACGCCCCCATCATTGCGCTCACAGCAACCGCAACACCAAAAGTGGTTCAGGATATTACCGAAGAATTACAGTTAGTCGATCCGCTACTTTGTCAAGGTTCCTATCATAGAGAAAACCTCACCTATACCCTTATTCATAGCGCCGATAAAAATTTTCGCCTTGAGCAAGTATTAAAAAATACCTCTCAGAGCGCTATTATATATGTACGTAATAGAAAAGCTACGATAGCTACCGCTCAGTTTTTAAAAAGCCGAGGGATGACCGCTACCTATTACCACGGTGGTATGTCACGAGATGATAGGCATAAACATTATAAAGACTGGCGTGATAATAAAATCCAAATCATGGTAAGCACCAATGCCTTTGGAATGGGTATTGACAAAGCAGATGTAGATACGGTCGTGCATCTAGAAATTCCAGATAGTCTGGAAAACTATTTTCAAGAAGCAGGACGCGCAGGAAGAAGCGGACAACCGTCACAAGCTGTCCTTATATATAATGAGAATGATGTCATAAGACTCAACAACCAGTTTTTACAAGTCATTCCTACCGTTTCTTTTGTAAAAGAAATTTATAGCCGACTCAATAGCTTCTTCCAAATCTCCTATGGAGAAGGTGAAGAAAGTAACCATCGTTTTAACTTTAGTCATTTCTGCCAGACATATTCTCTTCCCACCATGCGAACCTATAATGCCTTACTCGCATTAGATCGCAATAGTGTGATTAGTCTCTCGCAAGAGTTTACAAAAAAAGCCACGGTCACTTTTAATATCACAGATATAGCACTTACCTATTATTTGATTAAGAATCCGCAATGGGATACGATTGTAAAAACAATACTCCGTACGTATGGAGGAATCTTTGAGCAAGTTGTGACTATTAATTATAGTATGATCGCAAATAAGTCGGGAAGCTCTATAGATAAGATACATACCGCATTACTCATGCTTGCCAAAGACGACATTATCACGTATGAACATCAAAGTTATGACACTGCGATGACTTTTTTGGTTCCTAGAGAAGATGATCGTACCATCCATGTTATTGGGGCTAACATAAAAATACAAGCTAATTACAAAAAGCAACAAATAGAAACGATCAAAACCTATGTGGGCAATGCAACTGTTTGTAGAACCATACAACTACTCACCTATTTTGAAGAAAACAGCACAACGCCTTGCGGCAAATGCGATGTCTGTCTAGCTCAAAACTCCAATAGGAAGCAAAACGTTTCGGTCATGCAGGCGATTTTAAATTCGCTTTCGCGAAAGCAACAAAGCTCTCGCCAACTTTGCGATTTACCCTATCCAGAAACCGAAATTATTACGGCATTACAATTGCTTTTAGATCAAAAAAAGATTACACTTACCCAAGCAAATACATATACACTATTATGAGAGATATACGCATCGTTTTTATGGGCACACCAGACTTTGCCGTTACGATATTAGAAGCATTAGTTACACAAGAATATACCATTGCAGGAGTGATTACTGCTCCAGACAGACCCGCAGGAAGAGGTCAGAAGTTGCGTAAAAGTGCTGTAAAAGTATATGCAGAGTCGCAAGGTCTTACCATATTACAACCTACCAATCTTAAAAACGAAGATTTCCTTACCGAATTAGAAGCCTTACAAGCCAATCTTCAAATCGTGGTCGCCTTCCGTATGCTCCCTGCACTTGTATGGAAAATGCCAGAATATGGCACGTTCAATCTACACGCTTCGCTCCTACCTCAATATCGAGGTGCTGCTCCTATTAATTGGGCAATTATTAATGGAGATAAAGAAACGGGAGTTACGACCTTCTTTATAGATGAAAAAATAGACACAGGCGCTGTCATATTTCAAGAGCGTCTCGCCATAGGCGAAAACGAAAATGCAGGCAGTCTACACGACCGTTTAATGCACCTCGGAGCAGGGCTTGTCACCAAGACGGTAGATGCCATTGTAAATGACACGGTCACCACACAAATTCAACCTCAATCTAGTGATCTCAAAACAGCGTATAAACTCTACCCAGAAAACACTAAAATTGATTGGGAAAAACCTGTAAAAACGATCCATAATCATATACGAGGACTCAGCCCTTATCCAGCAGCTTGGTGTTACCTTATTAATAATGATAAAGAAGAACGGGTTAAAATTTATAGCGCTGAAGTTTATGCTGAGCCAGGTCGAAGTACGAAAGCGGACACAGAAATTTTAGAAGAAAAAGATGAAAATACTGCTTTAGGAACCATCCAAATAGAAGAAGGGCACTTAAAAGTCACTGCCTTAAACGGATACATTTTTATTAAAGAAATACAACTTCCTGGGAAGCGAAAAATGGATGTAAAGTCACTTTTGAACGGTTATAATTTTAACAAAAATGCCAAAATGCGCTAAACCCGCACTGTCATTGGGCTAACAGAATACCCCAAAAAACGCCTTCTTTATTAACAATCGCCTTGACTTATCAACAAAATCGCCAATTTCCCTTGCTATTACTTGCATGAGTGGATATTCCGTATAATTTTGTTACAGAATTAAACACACAGTTTAACTAACAATAATTAATTAAATTTTACATTATGAACAAATCAGAATTAATTGATGGAATGGCAGAGCACGCAGGAATTACAAAAGCGTCTGCAAAAAAAGCTTTAGAGTCTTTCTTAGGTAACGTAGAAGGAACACTTAAAGAAGGAGGACGTGTTTCTCTTGTAGGTTTTGGATCTTGGTCTGTATCTAAGCGTAATGCTCGTGAAGGAAGAAATCCACAAACTGGTAAAACAATCCAAATTGCTGCTAAAAATGTAGTAAAATTCAAAGCTGGTTCTGAATTAGGAAATTCAGTAAACTAATCACACTTTGATATAGTTATACATCTAGATTTTTCTGTAAAAAAAAAGACCTAGATATAATTACTAAAAAGCTCAATAACATTCGTGTTATTGAGCTTTTTTAGTGTCTAAATATTTGATGATAATAATACCCTTTAGAATAGACCAACTTTAAACAAAAAAAGTAACTTTGTGACAAAGTTGTAATTTCATGAACCCATCTGCTGTAGGCTGGATAAAAAAGCATCTCCCATACTTCGTACAGTTTATGGCATCCAATCCTATGGATGAAGAAGAAATGTATGTGCAACTTCGAACAAAAGGGTTTATATACGGAACATCCATTAAAACGCTTTGTGATGAAGAGAGCGAACAATTAAAATGGACCGAAGAAGAAAAAACAAAAATCAATCTATTTGACGCACTTACCTTCACGTATTTTGACTGTATAGAAAATGGTAGTGCTACAGATTGTATTAAAAGCATTATCTCTTTTTATAGTGAACTCAATAAAAATCAAGGAGGGCCTCCTATAAAATTAGGCACTTCTGCAGATGCCAACTATAGAATTCTTGAAAAAATTATTCAGGAGCGTATCCAAACCAATGAGACGCTTTTTAAAAAGAACTTTAGCCATATTATCACTAATGCCTTATTGTTCTTAGATGTATTGAGTTTTGATCATTATCTCATTTCAGGAGAAGATCCTTTACCGTATGCGATCTGTCTTGAAAAAAATCTCACACAGATTGTATGGTTGGCACTAAAACAAAAAGAAAATAAAGATCATTACAATGAGCTTTTGATTAAACTTTTTGAAAGCTCCATCAGATATAATACGACAATAAAAAGTGATGACTTAACCATAGAAGATATACAGACGACGGTCGTATCACAACCGTTGGAACAACTATACCTACTAGACCTATGTGCATTATCCTTATGGGATGATGAGCAAATAGATCCCCATGAGGAGGTATTTATGAACGAAGTATCGCAAATACTACGGATCCCTCAAGTATCCAAAGAGGCATCGCTTACCGCTGTTGCTGCTTTTATTTCGGAGCATAAAGAAGATATTGCCTACCTCAACTACAGTAATCCTGTCAAACATTTTTATAATCAGACGACAAGAACCGTTTCTACCTTGATATTACGCAATAAGAAGCGTCTTATTAAAGAAATAACACAAAGTAAGGACTTAGTAATCCTATTAGGAAACTCGACCGTACGTGACCTCTCTGAAGACGAAAAGAAAGTTGTTAAAAATCAATTACTAGATATTTGTAAAACCATTCCTTCCCTAGCCATCTTCTTACTCCCCGGAGGCACTATCTTACTCCCTATACTCATGAAGTTTATTCCTAAGCTATTGCCAAGTGCTTTTAATGAAAATCAGATGGATTGAGAGTAAATGATTGTTGATTAGGAGATTTTGATTTAAAACAATTCTGAGTCCTGAGTCTAACTATAGAAAATCATATTCTCAAATTAAATCTATTGAATTACGGGAAACCGTAAGGAAGTTTTGTCAACCTTCTTTAATTTTAAAGATTCAGGTAGTTCTTTTCTTTATTTACAAATATGTATGTCGTTTTCAAACATTAGCGTTGCATATCTTCATATAAGATACTATACATGAATTAGTTATTCGTTTTATGGTGTTTTAGGTAATTATATATGCTATGTCTTCAAATGAAGAAGAACTACAACTTTTAACTTAGATGTTAATGAGAAATAAAGAAAAGTTCGAATATGATTTTGCTATATCATATGCTAGTGAAGAAGAAGAAATAGCTAAAGGTATATATGATGCCATAAAAGAAAAACACCCTAATTATAGTGTCTTCTTTGCTCCTAATGAATTATCAAATATAGTTGGACAAAATGGGGGAGAATTCTTTAAAAAATTATTCACTGAATCAAAGCTAGTAATTGTTATTCTATCTGAGAATTATAAAAAAAAAGATTGGACTCGATATCAAAGGGATATTATCAGAGAAAAAAGAAAAGAAAACAGATGTATTCCTATAAAAATTGATAATGTCAAAATTGTAGGTTTTCCTTTCAATCAAATTTATTTACCTTTTAAAGAGAATTTTGATGCTATCTCAAAATTAAGTATTGAAAAACTCCTTTTTTTTGAAAAAACTCAAGGAATTAAAAGAGATACTGAGGTTATTAAATTGCATAATCAAATAAAAGAATCTAAAGGAACACTCGATAAACTAGTCCAATTAGTCTCTGATTCAAGGGAAAGAACTCTACTAGGAAAAATTAAATACCCAAATGGGAATTTTTCTAAATCTTATAAAATAATCAAAATTGAAGATTTTAATTTCTCACAAATTAAACAGAAAATAATTTTAATTGATTTAAAAGATTTCTTATCAAAAGATGAAATAAAATTTAATATTAAATTTTTAACAGCTGAAATTTTTAACTCTCACCAAATTGATGCCATAAAAATATTTGTTTACTCTAGTGAATCTAAAAATTTTCAAAATTTTCAAAATTATAACGTTGCCAAATCTGACTTTGCTCCATATGGAGATTGGGGAAAAGCTGAAGAAAGATTTGCTTATAACGTACCTGTAGAAAAATGTGACTGGAAAATTGAATTTGAAGAAAGTTACTTTAATAAAGAGTTAAAAATGGAAACATTAGAAGAAATGTCTTTGAGATTAATATTAGAATTAAACAAAAATAAATAGCTATCAAATCAATCAATCCACGTTTTAAAATCCTTGACACGCTCTCTACTTACGATAATCTCTTGTTCGCTCCAGTGATTGAGTTTAATTTGTAAACGAGAGTTGGTATAGGAGATAATATCTTTAATCGCATTGATATTCACATAAAACTTTCTACTGACTCTAAAGAACGTTTTAGGCTCTAACTCATCTTCCAAAAGTTCTAAAGTTGTATCGAGTAGATAGTTCCTTCCTTCTGTAGTTCCTGCATAGGTCCCTTTATTTTCGCTGTAAAAGCATTCAATTTCATCTACAGGAATCATTTTTAAATGCTGACCTATCTTTGTGGTAAAACGTCTCTTATATTCACGTTCTACGGCAGTAACCCCTAGTAGTTTTTTAATATCTTCAAAGTTAAGCGCCACATCTTGTTGTTTTGGGATACGCTCTTTGTACTTAGCAACGGCCTTTTCTAAATCCTCATCATCGATAGGTTTTAATAAATAGTCGACACTATTTAATTTAAAAGCCTGTAATGCATACTCATCAAATGCGGTCGTAAAAATAATAGCACTCTTTACTTCCACCTGATCAAAGATTTCAAAAGACAACCCATCTGATAGTTGGATATCTAAAAAAATCAAATCTGGATGCGTATTACTTTTAAACCAAGTGACCGCTTCTTCTACAGAATGTAACATCTCACTCACCTTCACATCAAGCTCAGCAAGCATTCTATTTAATCTACGTGCAGAAGGTTTTTCATCTTCTATTATTAATACATTCATCATGACAGGTATGCTATATGTTTTTATAAAATTACTATATAAATATAGTTTTTAGGTTTGTTTATGCAGGATTATTTTTCAACAACAACGCCAGACTTCCAAATAGTTTCTATACTAGAGATATGTTCCATAGCATCCAGCGGACTTTTAGACAGTAATAACATGTCCGCTTGATACCCTACTTTTATAAACCCTGTATTTCCTATATCAAATTTTATAGCAGGGAGTGACGTCGCACTTTTTAATACATCTACCGCAGGGATTCCTGCTTTGCTAAAGAATATCAATTCTTTATACAGATCTGTTCCCATATTAATATTCGCATTCGGAGGATCTGTTCCAGCTAGTATTGGAATTCCAGCATCATACAGTCGCTTTACTTCTTTTAATAGTTTTGCTTCTACTACTGCTGTTTCTGCTTCTGTTTTTCCATAAAAGAGCGGTTGTACTAATACATTCGTAAGAATCGTAGGAATCACAAAAAAGTCTTGATGCTTAACAAGATCATCCAGATGCTCTTGAGGCATATCAATATCTGTCCAAATATGCACCAAACCATCTGCTCCATTAGACAATACCTTATAAGCATCTTCTTCTTTTGAGATATGGACTACGGCTATTTTATCTTGAGCATGGGCTTCTTCTATAACCGCTTTTGCAATCTCATGAGAAATGGTCGTTTTCCAAGGTTCTACTATAATTTTAATATGATCTACGCCTGCGCTTACGCGATCAGTAACCCATTGTTTTGCATCTTCAGGGTTTTCTAGTGTTGGAACATCAAAGCCATATTGTGTGCCATGTCCACCAGGCGCTGTTGCCGCATATCCAGCTCTATACAATCTCGCAGCTCCTG